>PCTP01000031.1:9756-21080 GCA_002770795.1 Gammaproteobacteria bacterium CG22_combo_CG10-13_8_21_14_all_40_8
ACCTGCTCACACCAGACATTCCCGTTCTCTCCGAAGAAAATGTGGATGACATAGATGCTAAAGTCCGATTAGATTGGGATCGTTACTGGTTAGTTGACCCATTAGATGGCACCAAAGAGTTTATTGCACAAAATGGTGAGTTCGCCGTCAACATTGCTCTTATTGAAAATAACCAACCCATCTTAGGGGTCGTGGCCGTTCCTGCCAAAAAAGTCTCCTATTTCGCCGCATCAGGCTTAGGTGCCTTTAAAGCTGGGCCAGATGAGGTTGCCCATAGCATCCAATGTCGCTCAGTATCTCATCGCCCTCTGGATATCCTCATTTCACGCCACTCCCACCCAGACGCGCTAGAAAATTATCTGGAACAAATTCCCTCACATCATTTGCAAGCCTTGGGTAGCTCAATAAAAATGTGCCGGATTGCCGAGGGAAAAGCTGACTTATATCCACGATTTGGGCAAACCAGCGAATGGGATACTGCGGCCTCTCAATGTATTTTGACGGAAGCAGGAGGAAAAATTGTCGATTTAAAACAAGGCGCTCCACTAAAATATGGCGAAAAAATGGATCTACACAACCCACAATTCGTCGCCATTGGAAAAGTAAACAAAGAATTTATCAAAAATTACCTCTCTATTTAAAGAAACGCCTCCTTTTTTATAAAATTAAACTATGATTTAAAAATCGACGTTTAATTTTTTCCATTAATTCAATGCATAACGGGTAATTTCTTCATGAAGCTGAGAGGCTACTCAAAACTTACTCAATTATCACAAGGGGGCATGGCAACACTTTATCGTGGTGTTCAGAACTCTCTCAATCGCGTTGTGGTCATTAAATTTTTGTCTAAATCCTTTTTAGGACATGACAAAGCAGAGCAGTTATTCGATCAAGAATCTCTTATCATCGCCCAACTTAACCACCCCAATATTATTCATGTCATCGATCGAGGCATCTCAGAGGATGGCAACCCCTATTTTGTCATGGAATATATTGAAGGAACCGATCTGGAAAAAGCTATCGCCCAAGGCCAATTAAGCGATAATCTCAAAGTCGATCTCATGATGCAAGTGTGTAAAGGTATGGCCTATGCGCATAAAAATGGGGTTATCCACCGTGATATTAAGCCTGCGAATATTTTAATTGATCTCGAACACAATGCTCATATTCTTGATTTTGGTATCGCACAGCTTGTACAGGGAAATGAAGGGTCAGCTGGATCAAAAGATGTGATTGGCACCATTAACTACATGTCGCCTGAGCAAATACGCTCCCCAGATAAAGTCACCTTTAGTTCTGACATTTATTCCTTAGGCGTCATGATGTTTGAACTGTTCACCAACAAGCTACCGACTAAAACCACGAAAACACCCTCAGAGTTAAATCCTGATTTTCCTCCCGAACTAGATGACATTATTGCTCAGTGCTTAAAGAGTAATCCATTGGATCGCCCCGCATCAACCAATATTATCCGAGAACGCTTACTCAAACTTTCTCGTGGTGCTCACCTTAAAGCAGAACAAATCAGTCAGGCAAGTGCCGATGTGGGGGCTGTCAGTCGCAAGTTTTCTCTATTGGATGTACTACGTAAAGATGAAAAGGGGGCCGTTTATCTTTTTGAAGAAAAAGAAAGCCAAAATTTGATCGTCATCAAAAAGCGACTTCATTCAGAAGATGGTTTTCCTGAAGCTCGCATGTTAACCAATCTTAATCATCCCAGTGTGATTAAGATTTTAGGTACATCTAGAAATGAACGTGCCTTTATTGTGGTCATGGAGCATCTGGGTGGAGGCTGTTTGAAAGATCGCTTAATTCAACCTTTCAATTTTGATGATTTCTATCCCATTGCATTGCATATTTGTCAAGGAATGAAGTTTTGTCATGATCATTTCATCATTCATGGCAACCTCAGACCCTCGAATATACTGTTTAATGATGAAGATCATCTTAAAATCAGTGATTTTGGATTCTCAGAAGCCAGCACCATGAATCAAATTCAACGAGATGCCTATTTGCCGCCAGAAAACGATCACCCCTCTATGACCGGCGATATTTTTTCTGTCGGGGCAATTTTCTACCACATGCTGACTGGATTTGCCATTCACTACAGCGATGGCAGTATCAACTTTAACCCTAACTTTACAAGGCTGGATCCCAAACTACAAACCATTCTCAAAGGTATGTTGAGCAAAATACCCTCGTTACGCTACAAAACTTTTGACGAAGTCATGAGTGCTTTTAATCGACTCCCAGCAGTCACTCTATTGCAAGAAAACGACAAAACCCTGATCATAAGTACACAGCCACCCGTCGCAAAAACCGTTTGGCAAAAGGTCTCAACCGTTAGCTTCACGCCCTTAATTCTGATTTTTTTACTGGTCAACATCAGTTTATTTTCGGTGTTTCTTTACTTCAACCCCAGCATTTATCAGCAACTAGCCGACTCTTTTCAGCCCATGATACAAAAGGTATTAGGGCTTTTTAAGCATTAGCTTTTTTTTCCACAATAATAAAAGGGCATAAATTACAGCGATTATCCCCAACAACAACCCTGGCGCATGATATTTGAGTATGGGAGCATGAGATTTCATGGGCTGAACTTGTGCAAAAAGGTTCGCTAATTGGAATTGTGGTAATTGTTTTACTGTATCACCTTTAGCGTTTGTGAACGCAGTAATACCGTTATTTGTCCCCCGGATCACTGGCAACCCAGATTCTAGCGATCTAAATCTCGCCATTTCATAATGTTGAAAGGGCCCCAATGAAGCTCCAAACCAAGCATCATTACTGATAGTCAGTAGGATATTCGATTGCAATGCCTGTTGATGAACAAGCTCTGGGTAAACAATTTCATAACAAATCGCCACGCCCAGTTTCACATTGCCCAAATCTAGAGAGGGTTGTTCCTGTTCACCCAAACTAAAATCCGACATCGGCAAATCGAAAAATTCAATAACACCTCTCAACCAATTTTGTAAGGGTACGTATTCTCCAAATGGCACCAAGCGTCTTTTATAATAATGTTGATTCTGCTTATCTTTTTTCGCCGATAACACAGAAACGGCACTGAATGAGCGCGTTCTCTGGCTATTGGCAACAGGAATTCCAGTTATAATCGTCTGATGCCTTAACGCTGCAGCGTTGGCAATCTTTGATAGTGCACTTTGTAAATGGTGTTCATAGGCGGGTATGGCTGATTCCGGCCAAATCACCAAACCAGGTTGCGCTTTACGGGTTTGATTTTCTAACAAATCCAAAGTTTTCCAAAGAAAATCTGCACTCCATTTAATATCCTGATCAATATTGGGTTGAACCAATGTCACATTAATCGCTTCTCCTTCAGCTTCAGACCAACTCACTTGCTTCAATAAGGCACCACCACCCCAGAATATTACCAAAGATATCATTGCAATGATTTTCGTGTTTCTAGATCGATGCCGCCCCATTAACATTACAGCACAAATCGCACTGATTAATGCCAATAGAGTAATCCCATGAACACCCACCAAGGGAGCCCAACCCACCAACCAACTATCGATAAAACTATATCCCGCATATAACCAAGGAAACCCGCTAAAGATCCATCCTCTTAGCAGGTCCGTGAATAACCAGAGCCAACAAAAAGCACTGATCGAGAGTAGCGAGTAAACTGGTGTTTTCAATCTTCGATAAAGCCATACCATCAACAAAGGATACAAAGACAGATAGAGACTGAAAAGCACCGTCAGAAAAAAAGCCAGTAATACAGAAGCATGACCAAACTCATGAATGCTCACATACACCCAACTCGTGCCCACTCCAAAAAAACCTAAGCCATAACCCAATCCAATACGGATAGTTTTGCATTGCTGTTGCAGCAACACATAGAGCAGGGCAATGCTCAGTAAGGTGAATGGCCAAAAGGACAAGGGTGCAAAACCCAAAGGATAAATAGCACCCGCCACTAAAGCAAATAGAAAACTCCCTCGATTTGTCCTGGAAAAGCAGCTTTTAGACAGACTCTTTAAGGTTGATCCAAACCATTCGGAAACACTTATTTGCTGTTGAACCACCTAAACCGCCTCAAAGTCTACTGAAACCACTTTATATTCAGGACACAGAGTTTCACTATCTTGTTCATCACTGGTCACATTATTCACCATAAACTCAGGGAAATGGAAAGTCGTAAACAAAATACCGGGGTTCACTTTTTCACTTAAATAAGCATGAAGTTGCACTTCTCCCCGTTTTGAAAATAAGCGCACTTTATCTTTATGCTGAATATTTTTTGCCTGTGCATCCTTGGGATTGATCAACAAAACATCTTCACTCATTATTTTTTCGTTATGGGTTCGCCTCGTCATAGTGCCCGCATTATAATGCACCAAATCTCGGCTGGTGGTTAATATAAAGGGATATTGTTGCTGGTTTTGGGTAATTTCATTCGATTCTAAATAATCAAAAAAATAAAACTTGCCCAAGCCGCGTTTAAAGCTTTCCTGATGTAAAATGCGCGTCGATTCGCCGTCTTTGCCCACCGGCCATTGCAAACCTTGCGTGCCCAACCCCTCCCAAGTGATCCCCTCAAAAAATGGCACAACTGAAGCAATCTCTGCCAGGGTAGTGGCAGCATCATAACCTGTTTGTTCACAACCTAAATAATTGAGCATATCGACCATAATTTGCCCATCTGTTTTGCAGCCAGAGTGAGGACATACTGCGGCATTTACTTTCTGAACACGTCTTTCTCCATTGGTAAAGGTGCCACTCTTTTCTAAAAATGATGTCCCCGGCAATATCACATCGGCCATTTTTGCCGTCTCAGACATAAATATTTCCTGAACCACTAGAAAGTCTAAATTCGCTAAACTTTCAACCACATGCTGATGATGAGGATCGGTTTGTACCACGTCCTCACCCATAATCCAAAGCGCTTTGAGTTGACCACTTTTAGCCGCATCAAACATTTCAGGAATCTTAAGTCCAGCATTGATGGGCATCTCTCGTCCATATTTTTGCGCATAATAATCCTGGTTCTGCTGTATATGGATGGGTAAATAACCCGCACCTTGATGAGGCTGACAACCCATATCTGCAGCACCTTGTACATTATTTTGCCCTCGTAAGGGATTAACGCCTACACCCGCACGACCAATATTGCCGGTTAACATGGCCAAATTGGCAATACTCATCACCGTTTTACTGCCTTGTGAATGTTCTGTTACCCCTAAACCATGAAAACTCATGGCATGCGTGGCGCGCCCATATGCTAAAGCAGCTTGTTTAATCAGTTCTCGATCGACACCACAAGCTTGTTCTTGAATATCAAGATCCAGACTCAGAATACTCGTTTTATAGCCCTCAAAGGCTTCACATCTTGTATCTATGAAATTTTTATCGACCAAATCAGCCTCGACAAGGTAATAAGCCATCAAATTAAGTACCGCCAAATTACTACCCGGTTTTAGTTGGATATGCCAAGTGGCATAGCGGGCCAATTCTGTCTTAACTGGATCGATCACGATTAATGGCACACCTTTCATGGCTTGCTGTTTGATTTTTGCGCCCGTAACAGGATGAGCCGAAGTCGGGTTGGCGCCAATCACTAAGATACATTGGGTTAGCTTTAAATCTGCAATGGAGTTAGTTGCTGCTCCAGTACCAAAGCTTTGCTGCATTCCAAAAGCAGTGGGAGAATGACATACGCGCGCACAACAATCGATGTTGTTGGTGCCAATTGCCACACGTAGCATTTTTTGCATGAGATAATTTTCTTCATTGGTACAGCGAGAAGAAGAAATCCCAGCTATGGCATCAGCACCAAAATCCGACTGTATTTTCTTGAGTTTTTCCGTAATGTATTGATAAGCCTCTTCCCAAGAAACCGGCTCGAATTGGTTGTTTTTCTTAATGAGTGGGGTAGAGAGTCTATCGGGATGATTATAAAACCGCCAAGCATAACGACCTTTTAAGCAGGTATGCCCTGCATTGACCTCTGCATCAAGGGGGGCACGAATAGACAATATTTTGTCATTTTTAACCGCTACTTCTAAATTACATCCCACACCACAATATGAGCAAACTGTTCTGACTTTGTGATCTGCCTCTATGGATTTGGATTGAAACACATCAGAGATAGCCGCAGTGGGGCAGGTTTGGGCGCAGGCACCACAGGAAACACAAAGTGATTCATCAAAATTTTGATCCTGTCCCATGATAATGCGACTATCAAAACCTCTCTTTTTAACATCAAGCACAAACTCTCCCTGAATTTCATCACAAGCCCGCACACAACGATAACAGTTAATGCACTTGGACAAATCTGCACGCATATAAGGGTGAGATTGATCTTTGGGCAAACCTAAATGATTTTCACCAGCCGCATAGCGTATTTGCCTGATCCCCACTTCAGCGGCTACATCTTGCAACTGACAATTTCCATTGGCCTCACAAGTTAAGCAGTCTAAGGGGTGATCCGTGAGCACCAATTCGATGATATTTTTACGTAACTTTTGCACGCGATCAGAATGGGTATAAATAGACATACCTGCAGCCACAGGCGTATGGCAGGAAGCCATGGTTTTTCTAGGGCCATCGGGTTGTAAGGCCACATCCACGGTACAAATACGACATGAACCTGAAGCTTCGAGACGAGGATCATCACATAAAGTGGGGATCGCTATCTGACATCTTTGGCTGAAACGCAAGATAGTTTCATGGCCAGCAAACTCAAAAGCTTGATCATTTAGGTAGGCAATTTTAGTACTCATTCCTTAGCCCCCAGTTGCTCATTTTCAGTCTGAGGCTCAAAATAGGGAGCCAATTCATCTTCAAACCATTGCAAGGCATTTTTAATAGGCAAGGGTATGCCTCCGCCTAAAGCACATAATGATCCCAGCTCCATGGTTTCTAATAAGTCTTCGAGTAATTCACGATTGAGGTTTTGCGTGCCATCAATGGCATTTTCAAACATCTCCATTCCTCTTGTTGCGCCTAAACGACAAGGGAAACACTTGCCACAAGACTCTGCTGCTGTAAATTCAAACAGGTGATGCAGATAGGAGAGTAAGGGCACCGCTTCAGGAATACCCACAATACCGGCATGGCCTAATAAAAATCCTTGCTGTGAAAAGCTTTCAAAATCTAAAGTTAACGCCGGTACTTTTTCAATGGGCACCAAGCCTCCCAAAGGCCCACCTATATGCAGCGCTTTTAGCTGTTTTGACAGTCCGCCACCATAGGTTTCAACAATATCGGCTAGAGGTGTGCCCATTTCAACCTCAATAACGCCAGGCTTATTAAAACTACTATCCAGAGAAACCAATTTGGTTCCTGAAGATTTTTCCGTGCCTAAAGTCTTAAAGGCTTGGCCGCCATTTTGTAAAATCCAATGCAAGCTAGCAAAGGTTTCCACATTATTCACCACCGTGGGTTTGTTAAATAATCCTTGCTGTGCGGGGAATGGTGGTCGCACCGATACTACGGGGCGTTGCCCTTCGATGGATCGCAATAAAGCAGTTTCTTCTCCACAAATATAAGCGCCAGCACCTCCTATGATTTTAAATCGGAAAGGATGATCAGAAAAATTTAATTTATCAAATTCTTCAATGGCCAATGTACATGCATTGATCGCCTCTGGGTATTCATCTCGAATATATAAAACGCCCTGAGAAGCGCCAACTAACCAACCCGCCACCCACATGCCAAATAACACATGATGAGGTCTTTGTTCCAATAAATATCGATCTGAAAAGGCACCGGGATCGCCTTCATCGGCATTACAGACGATATATTTTTGTTCACTTTGCTCTTTGGCACAGGCTTGCCATTTCAGCACTGCAGGAAAACCAGCACCACCTCTTCCCCTTAAACCGGACAAACTGAGATCAGCAAAAACATCAGCGGTACGGTTGTTTTTTATAAGGCTTGTTAAAAGTTGATAGTAGGTATTCACATCCTTTATATCTTCTGTAAGAATAGGGCTTTTCACAAAGCTTCTTGCACGCAACACCTCTCCGCTTTTAAAACCTTGGTCCATAATTTCATCTAATTTGAAAATATCTTCACCAGAATAATTAACCCCTTTAAACCGAAAAGCGGAGTTTTCATGGCATCGGCCCAAACATGCAACATGGCCCACATTTCTTTCTCCAACAGCCAAAACTAAGCGTTCATAAAGAATATCTTGTGTACCCGCACATAAGCAGGAAGAGCCGTCGCAAAGATAGGCTGGAACATGGGCATTTTCACCTTCAATAAAATCATAAAAAGAAGAGGCGCCTTTAATGGTTGCCTCCCCCACCAAAAATTCATTAGCAAGCTGCTTATTTTGAACCAAAGCCTGTTCTTGATTTAGAGTACCTGATCCTAATTGAATCAACCGATCAAATAGGTTGTTTTTTAAGCCTTTGCGTGCAGATAATGAACTAATATTTTTTGACATATAGCGCCCCCACTGGACTTAGATGAATACTTTTATACACAGGATACAGAATGAAAGTACTGGCAAGATCATGGGGTTAAACGCCAATCCCCCGTGTACACATTAAACCTATTCTGCTTTAAAAAACCAATTAAAGTGAGATCGAACCTCTGGGCTACATTGATTGCCAGAGACGAGGGCGCACCAACTGATAATATCACAGCATACCCCCCCATTACGGCTTTTTGAATCAATTCAAAACTGGCTCGACCACTTAACAACAATAACTTATCGTCTGGTGCTTGCCGATCTAATAATGCCTGTCCAATCACCTTATCCAAGGCATTATGCCGCCCAATATCTTCTGCGACATAACAGAGTTCACCACTACTCGACACAATCGCCGCGCCATGAATTCCACCTGTTTCTTTGAACAGTTTTTGTGCCGCTTTGAGTTGACTGGGTAATTGCATTAATTGTTGCGGATCTAAGGGTTGGCTGATACGGCCTAAAAGCGTTGGCGAACTCATCTCAAGCGCCTTTAATGACGTCTTACCACAAAAGCCACAACTGCTGTTGCTTGAAAATCGCCTGGTGAGATGAGTATCTAATCCCAGCGGTTTTTGTTTTAAACAAATAGATATTTGATTCGGTTTGTGCCCATTAGGCAAAACCACTTTTTCAATAGATTGTAACCCTTGAATAATCCCTTCCGCTTTTAACAAACCCATGGCCAGAGCCTCATCATCACCAGGTGTTCTCAGGGTAATCGTTAAAATAACACCATGGTTCGATAATTGTGGCTGTTGTACGTCCACCCAACCTAATTCAATTTGTAAGGGTTCTTCAACCACGACCACATCATTTTCCAATGAACGAATCACCTGTTCATTTAAGTTGTGGTAACTCATTTTCGTTATTGTTTTTATGGCCTTATCTAATTCCACATCATTTAATTCCACAGCAAAAATATCATTCAGATTAAAAACTTATCATACTCTATCGCCCTGCTACCTCAAATTCTTTCATGAATTTTCTAATTCATTCGCATCATTCGTTGTTCTAAATCAATTAGGTTTTCGTCAAGAAGGGCACTTTAGTCAAAATGTCTTTTTTAAGGGGGCATGGAGAAATGAATTTCTATTTGTCATGCTGAAGGATGATTGGCTTCATTGTAAATAAACTGTCCATTGAAACAGTTTAAAAAAAACCGCCTTTCGGCGGTTTAAATTAAAACTTCCTCGATCACCCAACAGTCACCGAGGAATTTAATGCCTTAGAAGGTTAAAGTGACCTTCGCATAAGCAAATTGTCCACGTGGTGAATGCGTTGTAAATTCATAGCCTTGGAACTCAGAAGCTGAGTAAGGTGGCTTCTGATCAAATACATTGTCCATGCCGACAGTGATGAGGGTATCTTGTATACCCATATAACGCGCTTGTAAATTCAAGGTAGTCATTGAGTTTACAGTTCGAGTTTTTCCAAGATCTTTATTGTCTTTAAATTCACCAATATAGATCACTCTGGCTGTTGCACCCCAATCACCTCTAGCCCAATCTAAACTGGTTGACCAACGATCTTCTGGTCTGCGATATTCTCCATTTAAATCTTCGGTTTGTGAGGTGGGTGTTTTCTTTTCATCAAATGACAATACATGGGTCCAATCTAATCCAAATTTGAATTTTCCTAGAGATTCTATATCTCTCACATAGGAGTAATCAAAATCAAAACCATCTGTTTTACGACTTCCCACGTTAAAGAAAGAATCGTTAATAAAGCTAATTCGCCCAGGAATACCAGCTGCAGCTTCTCCAACTGTTTGAGGTTCACGAACAATGACATCTCCCATCAATTGGCCTGTAGCAGCAAACAATTTGGCCTCTTGTACCAACAATCCTTGCGTATCTTTATCAATTACATCCGTTAGATCATAATTCCAATAATCCAACCCTATATTCATATTGTCGTTAATTTGCCAAACACCACCAAGATTAATGGATTCAGATTGTTCGGGTTGGAGATCAGGATTTCCTGAGAAGTTAGCGATATATTCTGAACTACCGCAATCTAATTCAGCACCCGTTAATGGACAACGAACAGAGTCAATCAAAGTGGGTGATTCATTGGTAGCCCCCAAGCCAGTTTGTACCAAGGAGGGTGCTCTAAAGGCAGTTCCCCATGAGGCTCTTAACATTAAATTATCCATAGGCTGATAACGCGCCGAGATTTTAGGATTAGTTGTAGTTCCAAAATCGTCATAATCCTCATAACGTACTGCCACTTGCACATCTAAATTTTCTAGCACAGGAACAATAAATTCACTATAAGCTGACCATTGACTACGATTTCCAGTGGCTGCGGTGTTTTCTGTTCCTACAATCACTCGACGGGCGAACTGTGCATCCGGTGTATCCCGAATATCTTCTTGACGATATTCAAAACCAAAAGCAGCAGATAATGCGCCATGGGGCATCTCCATTATCGGACCACTGACTTTGCCATCGAATACATCGGTATGAGCCACACCAGAACGATGTACATCGGTGGTAAAGTTATCAACGGCGGCCTGATTTGAGGCTAGCACGCCACCAAAGGGGTTAAAACTTCCATCATCTAAGGCTTGCTGGATCAAATCACTTCTCACAAAGCCGCTTGAACTATCCACCACGGATTGGCTGCGTGACTTGTTATAGCCAACTTCCCAATCCCACTCTCCCATCATGCCCTTTAAACCGACTAATAAACGGGTGTTATCCGTAACAAAATCAAATACGCGCGGTCCAGCTTCCACGAAACGACGGCGGAACTGCGTTAAATCTTGATCAAAAGGATTGTTTGGATTATCTGCTGCTAATGAAAATTCATTGAATGAAGGAGAAGGAGCCCCTGAAACAGAACCGGTGTTATGTTGGTATTGGAACTC
>PCTP01000232.1 GCA_002770795.1 Gammaproteobacteria bacterium CG22_combo_CG10-13_8_21_14_all_40_8
CGTTAATTACACTCGAAAATGCTCAACTTGCTTTTGGCACAATGCCTTTGTTGGATAATGCCAACTTTTCTTTAAAATCAAAAGAACGACTTTGTCTTATTGGACGTAATGGCGCGGGTAAGTCGAGTTTATTAGCCGTGTTAGAGGGCACTTTACTATTGGACGGAGGCACAATCCGCAAACGCTCTGGTTTGGTGATTGCTAGCTTGTCGCAAACTTTACCTAAATCTGAAGATATCTCTCTGTATGATTTTATTGCGTCGGGACTTTCAAAAATTGGTGAAGCGCTTGTTCAGTATCATCGGCTGAGTTTGAAGCTAGCCGATGCCACTCAATCTGAACTCAATCAATTTGAAGAATTACAACACATCATTGAGCAAAATGATGGTTGGACGCTGAGTAATCGCATTAACCAAACTTTGCAGCTTTTTCAAATGGAAGCAGAAACCTTGTTATCTGCTTTATCGGGCGGATGGAAGAGAAGGGCGGCTTTAGCTAAAGCGGTTATCACCAACCCGGATGTGCTGTTATTAGATGAGCCCACTAACCATTTAGATGTTGAAAGTATTGAATGGTTAGAGTCTTTTGTGAAGGATTTTAATGGTACAGTGGTTCTTATTACTCATGATCGTCATTTTATGGATAAGGTCGCCACTCGAATTTTAGAGTTAGACAGAGGCATATTAACCAGTTTCCCTGGTAACTTTTCAGAATACACCAAACGAAAAGAGCAGATGTTACATGCAGAGGAACAAGCCAATGCACTTTTTGACAAAAGATTAGCCCAAGAAGAAGTTTGGATCAGACAAGGAATCAAAGCCAGAAGAACCCGTAATGAAGGACGAGTTCGTAGTTTAGAAGCCATGAGATTAGAACGTTCTAAAAGACGTAACCAACAAGGAAAAGCCAGCTTCAAAATTGAAGATGCTCAAAAGTCCGGTCGATTGGTCCTGGACTTTGAAAATGTCAGTTTTGCATGGGAGAAGAATAAACCGATTATCCAAAACTTTACCAATCTCTTTATGAGAGGCGATAAAATTGCCTTGATAGGCGCTAATGGTTGCGGTAAAAGTACCCTAATCAAATTGATTCTTGATGAAATACAACCCACAGCAGGTTGTATAAAAAAAGGCACCAATTTAGATATCGTTTATTTTGATCAACATCGTCAATCTATTGATCTCGAAAAATCGGTGCAAGACAATGTGGCAGAAGGGCGCACAGAAATCACTTTAGGCACCAATAGAAAACATGTGGTGAGTTTTTTACAGGACTTTTTATTTACACCAGAAAGAATTAGAACACCAGCAAAGGCACTTTCTGGTGGAGAGCTAAATCGTTTGGTTTTAGCGAAACTATTTTCGAAACCTTCCAATTTAATGATTCTGGATGAGCCCACCAATGATCTCGATATTGAAACCTTGGAGCTGTTAGAAGAATTGGTGAATGATTATCAAGGAACAGTGATTTTAGTGAGTCACGATAGAAGCTTTGTTGATCACACGGTTACCAGTTCATTTGTATTTAGAGAAAATGAACCCTTATTAGAAATTGTAGGCGGCTATACTGATTGGGTGCATTATAAGAATAATCATCTGAATGCCGTTAAAGAAAACAAAGCAGACGTCAATGCTATTTCATCAACAACACCTGTAAAAACAGCCTCTAAAACTCAAAAATTAACTTATAAGGATAAATTAGAGTTAGAAAGATTGCCCGATGAGATTGCAAGCCTAGAAAACCAGATTGAGATCTTACAGAAACAAATTAACGATGGTGCTTTTTTTAGTCTGCCCGTTGAAGAAACTCAACCCATATTGAAACAGTTTCAACAATTTGAAACTGCCTTGGAAACCAAATTTGAACGCTGGGAGATTTTGGATAAAATGAGTCAGAGTATCAATTAATTCAAATGGCTGAACCTATTTTTGAAACAGAACGATTAATAGCACATCGTATAAATGAGAGTCATGAAGCTTTATTTAGGACTATTTACTCGGATGGTGAACTTATGCATTTTATTGCGGATCCATTAGGTGATAATCGGTTAGATAAGGCTTGGCGACTAACACTTAAACAGAATCAATCTATCCCGCATCAACGTTTGACCCTGGTGATCAGCGAAAAATCCACCTCTGTAGAGATTGGATTAGGTGGGTTAGATTGGCGGACTAATGCTCCTCAACTGGCCAATATGGGATGTATGTTGGTTAAAAAATCCCATAACAAGGGTTATGCAGCAGAGTTTTTAAAACGATTGATTGAATATTCCTATACAGACTTGCAGATCAACAAACTTTATTCGACCAGTGATGTGAAAAATATTCAAAGCTATCAGTTAATGAAGAAACTAGGTTATTCTCCTCAAGATGCCAATTCGGACAGGTTTTATTATTGGCCAGTATTTACAAAAGTATAATTCAGATTATCTTAAAAAGGCGTTCAATATGAGTAAAGGCTCATTATCTTGTGTTGGTGTAGGAATGACCTTAGGAGCTCATATTTCACCTTTAGCAAAGAGTTATATCACAAATGCTGATGTGCTTTTTATCGGTGTTTCTGATGGCATTGTTGAAAGATGGCTAATGGAAATGCATCCAGAGGCAAGAAGCCTGCAAGTTTATTACCAAGAAGGTAAATCACGCCAATTAACCTACAAAGAAATGGTCAATGCCATGATGGAAGAAGTTCGCAAGGGACGTAAAGTTTGTGGTGCATTTTATGGACACCCAGGTGTTTTCGCACTTCCACCCCATAAAGCCATAGATTGTGCTCGATCTGAGGGTTATGCTGCGGTTATGGTGCCTGGGATCTCAGCCGAGGATTGTTTGTTCGCGGATTTGGGAATAGACCCTGGCAGAGTAGGATGTATTCATTATGAAGCGAGCCAGTTTATATTTTATCAGCGTAAAGTAGACCCTTCGGCTTATTTGATTTTGTGGCAAATTGGTATAGTGGGAGATAATTCTTTATCAAAATATTCCACTGGTGCAGAGTATCGATCTATCTTACTAGATATTTTATCTGAAGATTATTCCTTAGAACATTCTGTCATTCTTTATGAAGCGCCCACGTTACCCATTCATGCTCCCAGAATGGAAAAGATCACATTAAAAGACTTACTGAATGCAGAACTAAAACTGATTACAACCTTGGTTATTCCTCCCAGTACAGGTATGATAAGAAATGAATCGGTAATGCGTAAAATTAAAGCTTTACCCATTTGAAAACTGCTCTCATGTAAACTATATTGAATCTGTGTTCCATAAGGTACACTAAAAATTCTATGGATATAAAAACAATAGAGAATATCAAACACTAATAGAGTAATTTACATGTCTCAAATCATACAATTTCTTGAAAAAATCGGTTCAGATTCTAATTTTTCAGATGAACAAATTTGGTTAAAGCAACTGAAGAACTTAGACTTACCGGAGAATTTAAGGCAAGCATTTATCGATAAAAATCAATATGTTATAGAGTGTTTTTTGGGCACTGACACTAATTTGATGTGTGTTATGATTCCAGCTGAGGAAGAACAACCTACACGAGAAGAGGATGATGAAAAGGAAGAAATGGTACAAAGAGCCAGCTAATGAGTAGGGCTTATTTGATGGTTCTATCAAGATCCATGGCAATGTTATATCTCTTGTCGTTACTAATAACCACTTGTTTTGCAGGAAATGAAGTCGCTATTGACTCTTTGCTAAAACAAGCTGACGATGCAAAAAGTGCCCAAGTTGAGCTGTTTAATTCTACACTGTCCTTGTTAAAACAATCAGAACCTACTTTTACCCCTGAACAAAAAGCCTATTACTTATATCTTGAGGGTTATCAATCAGGATACAAAGGCGATATACCCACCGCTATAAATTTCTATGGAGCAGCTTTAAATCAAGCCAAAAATGTGGATTTAATATATAGATTGCATTACTCAATTGCTAATATGTATGTGATGCAGAGAAATTGGGAACAGACATTCTCTCAGTTAACCGATGCCTTGAATATACAGCAGCAAGTTGTGTCTATGGATATAAAAAATCAAGGTCTCCTTGTGGCTGCTCTTATTTACAACCAACTCGGACAATATCAAAGTGGATTAGATTATCTTCTTAAAATAAATAAAGACAAGCAAAATTCGAGAACACTTTGTTATCTGCATCAACTTGAAATTGAAGCAAAATATAAATTAGATTTTATTACATCAACCAATGTTTTAATTAAACAATGGGCAGATTATTGTACTGCGCATCAAGAAAATTTACCCTCATTATTTATTCAAATGTATCAAGCTCAAATGTTGTTGAGAGAAAAAAATTACCTAGAGGCTCTAGTTTATATTGAACGTCTATTACCTTTAGTAGAGAAAACTCGTTATGATTATCTTATTTCTGAAGTGTATTCAACCCAATCCCAAGTTAATTTTGCACTTTCTTTATGGGATAGTGCTGTTAAAAATGCACAGTTGACCCTGCAACACGCTAAATCAATGGAGTATACAACTCCAGTAGTTAAAGCATACCAAATACTCTATCAAGTCAATGAATCACAACAAAACTATCAGGCAGCTTTTAGCTATTTGCAAAAATATCTTGAAGTTGAAAAGGGATTTTCTAATGAACAATCTGCAAAACAACTTGCTTATCAAAGAGCGAAGCTAGAAGTTTTAGAAAAAAATTATGAAATTGAAAGCTTAAATCAAGCCAATAGTTTACTTATAATTCAGGAGAAGTTGACTCAAGAAACAGCTAAAAATACCAGACTGTTTGTTTATCTCATGATTGCTTTTACTAGTAGTTTGGTGTTGTGGGTTTATAATCTGCATAAAAATCAAAAAAGGTTTAAAGAACTTGCTGAAAAAGATGGTTTAACGGGTCTTAAAAATCGCCGAAGCTTTATTGAGAGTGCCGAAAATGTGATTAGCTTCTGTCAGCTGGAGCAACAACCAGTTTGTTTGATTATGTTTGATTTGGATAAATTTAAGTCTATCAATGATCAATACGGTCATCCTATTGGTGATTGGGTTTTAGTGAAAACGGCAGAAGCTATTAAACAACAAGGACGTAAGTATGATATTACTGGACGTATTGGAGGAGAAGAATTTGCGATTGTTCTACAGAGCTGTGATCTTAAACAGGGTAGATTATTTGCAGAACAATGTAGAAAAGCGATTGAATCTATTGACACCAGCGAAACTAATTTCAAATTTCAGGTATCCGCTAGTTTTGGGGTCACTATTTCGACAATTTCTGGCTATAAATACAAACAGTTGATGATTGATGCTGATTTGGCATTATATGAATCTAAAAACAATGGTCGTAATCGTATTACCATTTGGCACTCTACTCAGATATAAATCTGCTTGTTAGACTCATTTATTGATCATGGTCAATTTGAAAGTTCCATAAATTCCTATATACTGGACTGACCTCAATTTCACAAAAAAACTCCTGATGAACTCAAACTTTTTAATTCAGCAAAAATTTTCATTCAGCTTGAAAGAGTTTTCAGGATCCCTCGGGGATTTAGGCCTTTTTATTCCTTTGGTTGTGGCCGTTTCATTGACCAGTGGCATGAATTTGGGCGTGATTTTTATAGCAGCTGGTTTAATGAATATCTTAACGGGTTATTTTTTTGCGCAACCCATTCCAGTTCAACCGATGAAAGCCATTGCTGCGGTAGTGATCACAGAAGGTCTTACTCAAGGAGGTGTGGTTGCCGCTGGATTGGGCATGGCTTTGCTACTTATATTTTTATCCTACAGCGGGGGAATTGAGTTGCTGAGAAGATTTATTCCCAACGCACTTGTCCGAGGTATTCAATTGGGTGTTGGATTGAAACTGGCGCTTAAAGGTTATCAATGGATAGCTAATTTACCTATATTGGGAACTAATAGCATTATTTTAGCTGTCATTATAGGGTTATTGTTACTCTATTTTATTGCGAAAAAAATACCAGGTTTATTGTTTGTTTTTCTAGGTGGTTTTGCCCTCGTTTATTGGGAACATCCAGAATTGTTCAATCATTTATCATTTATTTTTCCATCTATTCATTTGGTCATTCCTTCTTCAACAGAGTGGAATACTGGATTAGTGCAGGGAACTTTGCCTCAGTTGCCTTTAACCTTGCTGAATTCTGTGATTGCGGTTTGTGCATTAAGTGCTGATTATTTTCCTAACCGGGGAATAAAAACCCAAAGGATGGCTGCTAGCGTGGGGTGGATGAATTTAATTTGCGTTCCTTTTGGTGCTATTCCTATGTGTCATGGCGCGGGTGGTTTGGCTGCTCAATATGGTTTCGGGGCCAGAACCGGTGGCAGCGTCATTATGCTGGGAGGGATAAAACTACTCCTGGGACTTTTTGTCGGCGGTTTCTTACTACAAATCTTAAAATTTTATCCTTATGCCATTTTAGCGCCTATGTTAGTTTTTGCGGGTATCGAATTAGCCAGAACCAGTTTTTCTCTCAAGAATAAAACTGATATCAGTGTGGCAATATTGACAGCTATGGGCATTTTAGGGGGAAATACACTGATAGGTTTTCTATTAGGGGGAGGTATGGCTTTAATTGTTTTTTTATGGGGAAAAACCAATAAAACTGAATAAAGTTATGGAGCTGGTTGCCCCATAACTTTAGGAGGATTTAGACCTTTTCAATGATCATTGCGATGCCTTGACCTACACCAATACACATAGTACATAAGGCGTAACGTGCCTGTGGTAGTCTTTTAAGTTGATAGGCTGCGGTCATCACCAGTCTTGCACCGCTCATGCCCAAAGGATGTCCTAAGGAAATAGCTCCACCGTTTGGGTTTACTCTTGGGTCATTATCCGCAATTTGTAAACTTCGTAAAACCGCCAATCCTTGAGCGGCAAAGGCTTCGTTTAATTCAATAACATCCATATCTGCCAATGTTAATCCTGTTTGTTTTAATATTTTTTGTGTCGCTGCAATTGGGCCAATCCCCATGACATTGGGTTCGACACCGGAAGTGGACATGGCCACAACTCTTGCCAGAGGTTGTAAGTTTTGAATTTTCAGTTGTTGTTCATTGGCGATTAACAAAGCGGCTGCACCATCGTTTATTCCAGAGGAATTACCCGCAGTCACCGTGCCATTTTGCTTAAAGGGGGTTGGCAGTTTTGCCAGTCCTTCTAATGTGGTTGATTCTCTGGGATGTTCATCCAACTTGAATTCAGCGGTTTCTTTTTTGTTGAGTTTTATAATGACAGGTACAATTTCCTGTTTAAAAATACCATTTTTTTGGGCTTTCGCTGTTTTTTGCTGGCTGTTGTAGGCGAAAAGGTCTTGATCTTCTCGGCTGATTTGATATTTTTCTGCCACAATTTCGGCAGTATCAGGCATGGAGTCAACACCAAAAAGCGCTTTCATTTGGGGGTTGATAAAGCGCCAGCCCATGGTGGTATCGAAAAGTTGAGTCTGTCTAGAGAATGCCGATTCGGCTTTTGCCAACACCATCGGTGCTCTTGACATAGATTCAACGCCACCAGCGATACAAAGCTGTTGCTCTCCACTGGCAATGGCTCTTGCAGCCGTTCCTATAGCATCCATGCCTGAGCCACATAAACGATTTAAAGTGACGCCGGGGACAATGGTAGGGATGCCTGCTAATAGAGCGCTCATTCTGGCAACATTTCGATTGTCCTCACCTGATTGATTGGCGCATCCATAATAAATATCATCGATGGCTTCAAGATCTAATTGAGGATGGCGACTGATTAAGGCTTTCATCGGAATTGCACCTAAATCATCTGCTCTGATACTAGAGAGGGAGCCAGCGTAGCGGCCAATAGCTGTTCGGATGGCATCAACAATATAAACATTTTTCATGAGGGTTCTCGGTAGTCGATCTTTTAATAGTTACATAATGATGCAGCTATGATAAGTTTTTGTGTGGATTCAAGCAAATTCTTTATCTGTATAGACCGAGGAGTTAAGGCGTAATTTGTTCTTTTGCTAGTTAGACTAGTCATTATAATCGTCTGGCTATATACTCGAAACCACCTATCAACAACAAGAATAATGAGATGACAACACATTCACACCCTATTACCCAAAAGCAATCCTTTACTACGGTTGCTATGATCGAGCTGTGGGAGCGTTTCGGTTATTACGGAATGCAAGCTCTGATTGTTTATTTTATGGTTCAACGTCTCGGTTTTGATGACATCAGAGCCAATCTGGTTTGGAGTGCCGCAGCAGCACTAATTTATGTTTCTCCAGCTATTGGTGGCTGGGTGGGCGATAAGGTGCTTGGCACCAAACGCACCATGATTTTAGGGGCGGTTATTTTAACCCTTGGATACGCTTTAATGGCTGTTCCAACTGAAAATACCTGGTTCCTTTTCTCTTCACTAGGCGTCATCGTGGTTGGTAATGGTTTATTTAAACCCAATGCGGGTAATCTTGTTCGTAAAATTTACGAAGGAGATGATTCTAAATTAGATAGTGCGTTTACTATTTACTATATGGCGGTTAATGTGGGTTCCACTTTTTCCATGTTGTTAACGCCATGGATTAAAGATTATATCAACGAGACTTATGGGCACGAGTTAGGTTGGCATGTCGCTTTTGCTATTTGTAGCGTTGGCTTGATTGTTGGTTTGGGTAATTACATGATAACCAAATATACCCTTAACCACCTAGGTTCTAAACCAGATGAAAAACCTGTTGATCAAAACAAACTGATTGCGGTGTTAGGTTTTAGTTTATTAGCCGTTGTTGCGTCAGCTGTTATTTTAGAATACCAATCCGTTGCGCGTATTTTTGTTTATCTTGCTGGTGTGGTGGTATTGGGCATTTTTGCTCACTTGATACATAGTAGTAAAGAGAGCGAACGAGCGGGATTAATTGCCGCGTTAGTTCTCACGATACAAACAGTCTTTTTCTTTATTTTCTATCAGCAGATGTCTACCTCTTTAGCATTATTTGCGTTACGCAATGTGGATTGGAACTTCCAACTTATGGGTATGCATATTTGGACATGGTCGCCGGCTCAGTTTCAGGCACTGAATCCTATTTGGATTATGATTATGAGCCCAATATTAGCCATGTGGTATACCAAGGCGGGACAGAATAACAAAGATCTTTCTATCGCAGCCAAATTTGCCTTTGGTTTTGCTGTCGTTGCCATAGGATTCTTTATTTATGGTGTAGCAGGCCATTTTGCAGTCGATGGAAAAACCTCTTCATGGGTCATGATTATTGGCTATGCATTTCAATCTCTGGGTGAGTTATTGGTCAGCGGATTGGGATTAGCCATGATTGCTCGTTATGTACCAGCGCGTATGGGTGGATTTATGATGGGCGCTTATTTTGTGGCTTCGGGTCTTTCTCAATACTTTGGCGGGGTTGTGGCTAATTATGCCAGCATTCCATCAGATATCATCGATCCGTTACAATCTCTGCCCATTTATACCAGTTTATTTAATAAGCTTGGGGTTGCTGCTTTGGTTGCGACTGGATTTGCGTTAGCTTCATTGCCTTTAATGAGAAAATTAACAGAAACACATCATGGGCATAGTAATCGTTAGGTGTTATATTAATCCCCCTTTGCATTTTTGGTGCTACGGGTGTTAGATAATTCCCCTCTTAACAAGCAAATGGTAAGAGGGGAATTTTTAAATTCTTACCTGACAAAATTGATAAAAGGACTATACTTCAAATATATCTTTCCGTAAGAAGCCACTTATGTTCGGTTTTGACAAAAAGTTGCCCTCTCAATCAATACAGCACTTCGATAAACATATAGAGATAGCTAAAAAAGATCCCTTCAATCGCTTGCCTGAAAATTTTAGTATTTTAATTGGAGAACAAGTGAGTCTTCATAGAGTAAAGGCTAAAACTTGGATTATTCAATCCCAAGAGCAAGACGATTATGATTATTATCTGGTTCAGGGAACCGTAAAAGACATTGCCTCCGATGGTAAATTTTTTTATTTCGATGAAACTGACAAAAAAGCCCTGTCACCCTTATCTTGGTTACGACCCAGGCAATATTCTACATGTGCTGAGTCAAAATGGGTCACTTATCTGCAAATCCCTCACCATGTGGTGGAAACAGCTAAGTCAGCATTAAGTCATTATCAAAAGGCTGGTGAGATAGAAGTGGATCAAATTCAACAGGATCCCGAATTGAATTTTATTATTGAAAAAATTAGGTTGGATATTGATAGAGATAGAATGAACTTACCCAGTATCCCAAAAGTTGCTCTGAAAATTAGAGAAGCAGCACAGCAAAAAGATATTGGCTTGGCTGATATTGCTCGAATTTGTTTAAGGGATCCAGTGATTTGCGCTAAGTTAATTAAAGCCGCAAATAGCGCCTACTATCGAGGTGTTAATATGATTTCAGATGCGGTGGGTGCCGTAACAAGATTAGGTAAAGATGTCACCCAGCAACTGGTTTTATACTACGCCATTAAAGAACAATTTAATGCTAAAAATACCGAGTTGAATAATTCACTCTCTCAAATCTGCAGGGAATCTATGGAAGTGGCCATTTTGGCAAAAGTGATTGCTAAGTTATCGAAAATTGATTTTGACCTAAATACAGCGTTCATGGCTGGTTTATTACATCGTATAGGAGAGGTGCCTATTTATGCTTATGCCGATGATTTTATTCAAAATCAACAAGAATTAGAACTCATTCCTGAATTAGCTCGGAGAATGGGCGCAGAAATTGGCGAAAGAATTATTCGTCAATGGAATTTAGGAGACGAGTATGCCCACGCCATTGCTAAAGGGGCTAATTTACGGGATGACACTCAGGCTGAAGCGAGTTATGCCGATGTGGTGATTGCGGCAAAAGCTCATTATTTAATCCGCCATAAACTCTTTAAACAACTCCCTGTCATGGCAGAAATTTCTGCGTTAAAGAAAATCAGATTGGGTGAGATTTCACCTCAATTAAGTATAGAGATTTTATTAACTGCGGAAAAGGAAATTCGATCTTTAGATGAGATATTTCCGTCAAGTCAAGAAGCTATTTCATTTCATTAGCGCTGATGACGAGCTTTGTTTTTCACTTCGAGTAGTTTGTTGTCTATGTAATTCCACAATTTTTCCTGCAATCTCTTTAGCTTTTGCATCACTTCCTCCGAGCAATTTTGGTGCTATCAGATAATAGGCCATTAACCCTTGTAAATAGTCTACATTGTTCGGTGCTAATGCAACGCTTTTTTTAAAAGCATTTAATGCTCTGATTGCATAGCTGGAAGAGCTAATCAAATTAGCTTGAGAAGCCTTATAAGCCTCGATTTTAGCCAGTTTGAAATAATAGCTGGGTTGGTTTGGCTGGAGTTCTATTGCTTTTTTTATGCTGGTTTGTGCTTTGCTTATCTGCTTGAGTTCAAAAAATGTAGCGCTTTTCAAGTACAAAGTTTGAGCCTGTGACAGGGAAGTATCAGTATCTCCCTTGGAAGCTGTCACTATGCTGGAGATCAATAATAAATAGATAAACAACGTATGATTTAAAACTTTGTTCCTGTTCTCTAGAAGAGATAGAGAATGCGGTTTTTTATTTGGAATAAATGGCATCATTTAATTTAATTCAAATTGTTTAGGTATGAAGAACTCTTTGCTCATCTTATCTATGGGACAAACAAAACTCAAAAAAGTTGAAGATAATTGTAGATCCATCTCATTGTCACTCTCCATCAACTGCTTATTTCCAAACAAACGATCACCCATAATGGGGTAACCATACCCCGCCAAATGTTTTCTAATTTGGTGCTTGCGACCTGTTTCAATATCTACCCTAACGACAGATGTTTGCGTTTCTGAGTCGAATTTCAGTCGTTCTACATGACTAATTGCAGGCTTGTTATCAATACTTTCTGTGATATTAACTCTCTGCGTTGGAAACTCGCCAAACACTCGTGCTCGATATTGTTTAGTAATCTGTCTATTTTCAAACAGTTGGGATAGTTGGTTGGCCATTTTTTTACTGTGTGCCAACAAAATGAGACCATTGGCGGCTTTATCCAGACGATGCACAATGAAAGCCGGGCGCTCAGGAAGCAGATGTTGTTCAGCCCAACGAGCCACAGTGCAATGATCACTCCATTTTGATCCTTGAGACAATACACCAGAAGGTTTGTACCAGACTGAATACTGTTGTTGGTC
>PCTP01000195.1 GCA_002770795.1 Gammaproteobacteria bacterium CG22_combo_CG10-13_8_21_14_all_40_8
TTAGAGGTGGCCAATAGCCGCTACACTGGCGATAACTTTCTCATGGCGCCAGATGCTCAAATTGATGATGGCTATTTAGATCTTGTGTTACTGAATAAAGCCTCGAGGACCAAAATTTTGAAACTATTCCCAACAATATTTACTGGAAAGCATGTGGATTATCCTGAAATAGAAGTTTTTAAAGCAAAAAAAATACGCATACAAACAGTCCCACCGCAGATTTTAACACCAGATGGCGAACTATTTGGAAAAACGCCTGTTGAAATTGATTGTATTTCCAAAGCATTAGAGGTGTTTTGGCGATGAGACCTATTATTGTCGCTTATCAATGGTTAATTGGTGGCACACTCTTTTTTGTATTTTTGATGAGCTCATTTTTACTCACTTTTATTCTACCGTTAAGACTGTTAGATGTTTATGTAAAAGGGATGTTGAGATTTATTATTCGAGTCTTATTTATTCGAGTAAAAATTGAAGGTGTCGAACATTTAGAACCGGGTAAAAGCTACTTATTTTTGCCCAATCATGTCAGTTTTTTAGATATCCCCTTATTTGGCGGTTATATCCCCAGATTCCTTAGAGGAGTTGAAGCCGATCGGCAGCATAAATGGCCAGTCTACGGCTGGGCAATGAAACGTTTGGGGAATATCACCATCGACAGAAGCAGCGCACAGTCCTCCATGAAGTCCTTACAAAAAGCGGCAGACTATATCAAAAATGATTGTTCAATTATTTTATTCCCAGAAGGCGGGAGAACTTCAGATGGTTCATTGCGCCCTTTCAAAAAGCTACCCTTTCTTATGGCAAAGCAGGCTCAGTGCGATATAGTCCCTATTGCTATGAAAGGAATGTTTGAGGTCAACCGCAAAAATACCTTGTCAGTGACCGCTGGCACTATCCATTTATATTTTGGAAAGCCTATTACAGCTGATGTCATTGCAAAAATGAAAGTGACCGAGCTGAGAGATATGGTCAGGGAACAAATAGAGAAAAAATTAACGGATAAAATGATCTAATAAACTCGCTGTAAAACTGGGTCTCAGGTAAAAACCACGAGGAAGCGTCATCATTTTTCTGCCTTCAGGGCCTATAGCTTGGGTTAATGCCTTGGCATTGGCGGCTTTGGGGCGTAACTGTAACACTTCTCCTTGATGGGCGCTGATGGTTTCAACTTGCCCCAGTGCGATGGTTTCCATGATTTCGGTAAAATCTCGGTGTAATTGTTGGTATTGATGTTCACTAGGTTTCCATAAAAACCCCTGTCCGATTCGTCTTTCTGCGAGTGGAATACTTTGTTCTCCTTCGATAGGTATCCACAAAACATGGTTGAGTTTTTGACCTACGATAGAGTTTTCATAATGAATGCCGCCTAAATCTGTTAAGGGTGCAACGGAAACATAGGTGGATTCCTTGGGGCGACCTTGGGCATTGATGGGAAGTGTTTTAAGCTCGATACCCAAATGAGGAAAGTCGGGTTGAGCTAATGATCCACTTTCCGCGCCCAGTGCCATTTCGATCAATTGCCCGACAAATCCTTTATTATGCATTAAATTTTCAGGAACAATTTGTTCGCATTGTTGAGCAACTTGAGCAATATTCATCCCGGCAATCGCATAGACAAGTTGCATTAATTGTTGTTCCGTTTGCGGGGGAGTCGTTGTCATATTGGCTGGAACGAAAATAAATGGAAGCAGAAAGTAGAGAATATGACATATTTTAAAGGATTTATCTCGCTAATGGTGTTTTTTTAACGAAAAAGCATCTTTTTTCGACTAAGATTTGCTAGTAGAGCCAAGCTATGGAAAAATGGTGAAAATATTTTAATTGAGATAAACAAGTGATTGATTCAGAAGGCTTCAGAGCCAATGTAGGAATCATCATTACTAATCGGGCTGGTCAGGTTTTTTGGTGTCGAAGAGTAGGGCAGGATAGTTGGCAGTTTCCTCAGGGTGGTGTCAATGAAGGTGAGGGCGAAGAAGAAGCCATGTTTCGTGAGCTCTATGAAGAAGTTGGACTCAAACCCGAAGATGTCAAAATACTGGGAAAGACACAGAGTTGGTTAAGGTATCATTTGCCTAAACCCTTAATACGACAAAACTCCATGCCATTATGTATTGGCCAAAAACAAAAATGGTTTTTGTTACGGCTGATCTCCCAAGAGAGTAAGGTGAATTTTAATACCCATGAAAAACCTGAGTTCGATGGTTTCCAATGGGTGAATTATTGGTATCCCGTTAGGCGGGTGGTGGCCTTTAAACGAGAGGTTTACCGACGGGCGATGAAAGAATTGTTATCATTTTTGATTAAAAATCTCTCTCAATCCGATCGACCCAAAAACAAATTTCGTCCAAGGAAGGGCCGTCAACGAGGAAATTAAATGCTACCAGAGCTTCGGCAATTAGTGCAAAGTGTGAAACAGGCAGAAGACGACGCCTGTGCGCTGGCTATATTGGTAGAAGAAATTCAACGAATTATAGGAACCGATACCTGTAGCGTATTCGTGCTCAATTATAGAACCGATCACTTTATTCTGATGGCGACCCAAGGATTGGCACCCGAAGCAGTCGGGCAGTTACAAGTCCCTTCGGAAAAAGGGCTGTTAGGTTATATCTATCAAAAACAAGAACGACTAAGACTATCTCACGCTAAAAAGCATCCCGCCTTTCTCGCTGTACCCGATCTTGGTGAAGATCGTTGTAAAGCCTACTTAGGTGTCCCTTTGATTCATCGCCGCCGAGTGGTAGGCATCATCGTTTTGCAACAATTTGGACGTCGTCAATTTTCTAAAACTGATGAAGCCTACATGCTTACTTTGTCGACGCAACTAGCCGATTATGTATCAGGCATTGCGCTGGCACATTTGTTAACCTCTAAAGAACATCAAGACAATACCCCCTATTATTGGCAAGGTGCTTCAATTTCTTTAGGGCTTTGTATTGGCACACCCTTCATCAAAATTCCGCTCAAAGAATTGTCAGAAATACCTGATCGTCCCTGTGAAGATGTTTCTCTGGAATTACGTAGTTTTAGAAAAGCGCTGATTGCGACCCAAAAAGAGTTGAAACAACTGACTAAACAAATGTCATCCATGTTGGGTGAGCAAGAAAAAGGCTTGTTTGAAGCCTATGAGCAAATGATTATGGATCAATCTTTAGTCCATGAAATTGAGAATCATATTCGAGATGGCTTATGGGCTCCTGGGGCTTTAAGGCGGGTGATTTCTGGCCTAAGGCAACAATTTTTGGCGGTAGATGATCCTTATATTCAAGAACGAACCTGCGATTTAGATGATTTAGCCCGACGCTTGTTAACCCATTTATTGTCAGCTAAGAAGACGTTGCAATCCTTCCCGGCTAAGGGGATTTTAGTCGCCAATGAAATTTCAGCAGCTATGTTGGCAGAAGTACCTCGCACGCAGTTGGTCGGTGTTATTTCATTAAAAGGTTCATCGACTTCTCATGCGGCTATTTTAGCCAGAGCATTGGGCGTTCCAGCCGTGTTTGGATTGAAATCGGCCACATTAGAAGAGTTTCCGTCTACTGAAATAATTTTAGATGGATACAGTGGCCATGTGATCGCTAGTCCCGATGAGCATATTATGGCGCATTACCAAAATTTGCTGAAGTTGGAAAAAGCACAAGCCAAGCGTTTAGCTAAATCTCGACGAGAACCAGCCACGACTTTGGATGGACATAATACCAGTTTGTTACTGAATATCGGTATGGCTTTGGATTGGGAAATGCGTAAGGATGTTGGTGCTGAGGGGGTGGGTTTATATCGAACTGAAGTGGCTTTTATGCTACAAGATCGCTTTCCCAGTGAAGACGAACAAATCAGAATTTATACCCAAGTGCTCAATCGCATGAAAAAGAAAACTGTGGTGATAAGGGTTTTGGATATAGGTGGTGATAAAAGTTTGCCCTATTTTCCTATTCAAGATAAAAACCCCTATCTGGGCTGGCGCGGTATTCGAGTGATGCTGGATCATCCAGATATTTTTTTGGTGCAATTACGCGCTATGTTAAAGGCCAATCTTAAATCGGGCAATTTGAAGATAGCCTTGCCGATGATCGCCCATGTTTTTGAGTTAGATCAATGTTTAAATCTGTATAGTCAAGCTTATCAGGAGGTTTTAGAAGAGAGCCAAATGCGTGCTGTTGAATATCCACGCCCAGAAATGGGGATTGTGGTGGAGGTCCCTTCTGCTGTTTATCAGATCAGAGCTTTGGCGAAAAGAGTCGACTTTGTTTCAATTGGCACCAACGATCTCACACAATATTTGTTGGCCATTGATCGCAATAATGAAAAGGTGAGTGAGGGCTTTGATTCTTTGCATCCCGCTGTATTGCAGGCGGTTCGTGCCACTATAGATGGCGCTAAAGCTGAAGGCAAGCCGGTACATATTTGTGGTGAAATGGCAGCCGATCCTTTTGGTGCTGCATTGTTGGTGGCGATGGAGGTGGACGCATTGTCTATGAACTCCAACAGTTTACCCAGAGTTAGACAAATGATTAGAGCGATTAGCTTGATGGAGGCTAAGCAACTTTTAGCCATTGCCCTCCTGAAGGAAAATGCCTCAGAGGTTAGACTTTATATGCAACAACAATTCGAACGCTTAAAATTGGGTGCTTTGATCAGAGCTGGTGGATAGCTAATTTAGGCTAAATTTATTGAGAGGAACTTTTGGCCAATTTGAAAAATCAGGTCTATACTTAGAGGACATCCCCCCCAATTTTTGATACCTATGAGCCATTACAGTATCCATGATATTGACAAGGTGGTCAGGCTGGTTTGCCAAAATAATCTAGCAGATTTGCAATGTGCTGCACTAGAGATTGTGGCCGAGGCTCTCTATGGTATTGAATATCGTTTATATGGTATCTCATACACCAATGAGGAAGAGCCTTTTCGCCTTTTAAATGAAGAGGATAATGAAAAAAAGAAAGCCTGTTTTCACAGAGATTTACCTGTTCTACAAAAACTGTATCAGAATGAACCCATTTCCTCCCCAGACACCCAGATCGTACCCGTTAATCACAAGGGCAAATTATTTGCGGCGTTAGTTTTAGATACAGATCCTTCTTTTCATAATTCTATCCAGGCCCATTTTATTTCAGCCATATTGGCCATGTATAGTAGTCAATATGCTAAATTGATTCGAGCTACTCAGGACTCCTTGACTCGTTTGTTAAATAGGCAGATGTTGTCCGACAGTATGGATCGTGTGTTGGATCAGCTCCATGATATTATTCGCAGAAAAGGCGATAAAGGCATCGAGACCTGGTGCTTGGCCATTATTGACATTGACCACTTTAAACGTGTGAATGATCAGTATGGGCATCTCATTGGTGATGAGGTGATTTTACAGCTTGCTCAGTTAATGCATGCCTCTTTCCGTAAAAATGATTTGTTGTTCCGTTATGGGGGAGAAGAATTTTCGGTGCTACTAAGCAATGCCTCATTAGAGGATACGGAAATGGTGATGGATCGTTTTCGAAAACGTGTAGAAAATCATAACTTTCCTCAGATAAAAACCGTTACTGTGAGTATAGGCTATACGCAAATCACACCCGATGAGTTCCCATCCGCTTTGTTAGATCAGGCTGATCGAGCCTTATATTATTCTAAAGAACATGGTAGAAATCAAAGTCATGGTTATGAGGAATTGATAGAACAGAACAAACTTCAGCATAAAGATTCTGGTTACCAAGGTATTGAGTTATTTGAATAATATCTTTAGGTCAGAGCGTTGAGGCAGATCATGATATCTTTGGAACAATAGGATATGATTGAGGGAATTTTATAAAAGAGTTCTTCATAATGAAAGCTAATCATGAAATTGCTAAAGAATTCACCGCCAAACCCATTGCAGAAATTGCCAAGTTATTAGGTGTACAAGAGCAAGATATCTTATTTTTTGGGCGAGACATTGCCAAAATCCATTTGAATGCCCTAAAAAAATCAAGATCTAACCCAAAACCCAATAAATTGATTCTGATCTCCGCCACCACCCCCACTGCTGCAGGGGAAGGAAAAACCACGACCACTATCGGTTTAGGTCAAGCTTTTACCCAATTGGGGGAATCCGTCTGTTTAGCACTTAGAGAGCCTTCATTAGGCCCATGTTTGGGCGTTAAAGGTGGCGCTACGGGGGGCGGATATTCGCAAATTATGCCTGCGGATAGAATTAACTTGCATTTTACCGGTGATTTTCATGCTATTACCACGGTGAATAACCTGATCGCAGCCTCTCTTGGAAACCACATTTATCAAGGCAATGAACTTAATATCGATTCCCGCCAAATCACTTGGAGACGAGTCATGGACATGAATGATCGATCTTTAAGACATATCATGTTGGGACTTGGTGGAAAAACCCAAGGCACACCCCGTGAAGGCGGTTTTGATATTACTGCTGCATCTGAAGTCATGGCAATGCTTTGTTTGGCGAATGATATGCAAGATCTGCGAACTCGATTAGATCGAACTTTGATTGCCTACACCTTCGATGATAAACCCATTTATGTAAAAGATTTAGAGATCACCGGGGCGTTGATGGCATTGTTAAGAGATGCCATGCATCCCAACTTAGTCCAAGCCTTTGAAGGCACACCTGTTTTTGTCCATGGTGGCCCTTTTGCCAATATAGCCCATGGATGTAACAGTGTGCTGGCAACTAGAATGGCGATGCATTTTTCAGAATGGACCATTACCGAAGCAGGATTTGGCTTTGATTTAGGCGCCGAGAAGTTTTTCGATATTAAATGTAGAACCGCAGGGCTAGATCCTGATGTAGTGGTTTTAGTCACTACAATTCGCGCCTTAAAGTTACATGGCGGCAAAAATAAATCACAACTCGACCAAAAAGATGTAGAAGCCGTAACAATGGGACTTGCAAATCTTGATAAGCATATTGAAAATGTGGCAAAGTTTAACAAAGTACCTGTGGTGGCTTTAAACCGATTTTATTCTGATACCGATGAAGAAATAGCTGTGGTAAAACAACGCGCAGAATATCATGGTGTTTATTTTGCGGAATCCAGGCATTTTGCCGAAGGCGGCAAAGGCGCCATAGACCTAGCCAAAAAAGTCATGGAAGCGGCTTCAAAAAGCCAGCCTTACAAACCCCTTTATCCTCTAGAAATGGCGGTCAATGAAAAAATAAAGACCATTTGCAAAGAGATCTATGGTGCAGATGATGTGAGTTTCACTAAAGATGCCGAAAAAGATTTACGTCATATTAAAAACTTAGGGTTAGAACATTTGCCTGTCTGTATCGCCAAAGCTCCTAGCTCACTATCTGATGATCCGAGTCTACATGGACGCCCTAGAGATTTTCAAGTTACTGTAAGAGGCATTGAAATCAATACAGGGGCTGGTTTCTTGGTGGTACTAACAGGTAACATCTTAAGAATGCCTGGTCTACCCAAAGATCCGATGGCCAAGCACATTGACTTATTACCCGATGGAACCATTGTTGGCGTAGGGTAACATCTTACTATAAGCTCTTAACCTCCTCGCCATGAGGCAACAAAATTGCCTCATGGCTTTCAAGAGCTTACAATTCATTGATTTTTTAAACCTATTTTTCAATTTGTCAGTCAAGTAGGCGTAAATCTGACTACTTCAGTTTCGAACTTATATCAAGGAGACGCAAATGAGCTATGCCTTAGAAGCAAGCCATCTGAAAAAACAATTTGGTAATTTTGTTGCAGTGGATGATGTGTCATTCAATATTCCTGAAGGGGCTGTTTTTGGCCTATTAGGAAGGAATGGTGCTGGGAAAACGACCATTATAAGAATGCTAATGAATATCTATTTACCCGATGAAGGTAAGGTTTTGTTACGCGGAACAGCCATTGGACAGGCATTTAGAAATCGTGTGGGTTACTTGCCTGAGGAAAGAGGGCTGTACAAAAAAATGAAAGTTCTGGAAACAATTCTATTTTTTGCAGAACTAAAAGGTATTAAAGATCAGGAAGTGAAACAACGCGCGCTGGATTATCTTGAAAAATTTGATTTAACAGATCGAAAAGAGGCAAAGCTTGAAGATTTATCTAAAGGGAATCAACAGAAGGTGCAGTTTATTTGTACGATTATACATAACCCCGATTTTATTATCTTAGATGAACCTTTTTCAGGATTAGATCCTGTCAACACCAATCTTCTGAAGGATATTATTCTTGAACTAAAGAGTCAGGGAAAAATTATTATATTCTCAACGCATTTGATGGATTTTGCTGAAAAAATGTGTGATCACATTGCCATTATTCATCAAGGGAAAATGCTCGTTCATGGTTCTTTAAAAGACTTAAAACAAGAATACAGTCAGTGCAATATCAGTTTGGTTTACCAAGGTGATATTTCATTTCTCCAAGGTCACCCCATGATTGAAAAAGTTGAAGACTTTGGGCAATTTACTGGCATTCGCGTTCGTCAGGAAGAGGATGTCCAAACTTTACTTCATTTACTCGTAGAAAATAAAGTCGTTATAAAGCGTTTTGATGCTAATGATATTTCCTTACATGAGATTTTCATTAATCTAACGGCCAATAAATCTAATAAGATCAACTCTGGAACACAAGATGCGTTAGTGATGGAGGTGGAACATGTTTAATCTATTTTCTTTTCGTACCATGGCCATTATCAAAAGAGAGTTAAAAGCTCAAGTCATGACAAAGATGTTTATTTTTACCACAATTTTTATACCCATGATTATGTTTGGCCTGATTGGTTTGCAAACCTATATGATGAGTTATGAGGGTAAAAAAGATACCTTGGTGGAAATTGTTGCTCAAAATGAAGCCCTCGTTCCTTTGCTAAAGAAAGCCTATGAAACAGATGATGAAATCAACCGAAATCGTTTTAAAGTGAATGTGAGCTCAAAAAATAGTGATGACTTCAAAAACTATCTACAGTCTCAAAAGAAAAGTATTCTATCGGGGCAGCTAAATGGATTGTTTTTTATTCCAGAAGGGGATAAGTTTGATAAAAAAATAGAGTATTACTCTAAAAACCCTAAAAACAACAGCATTACACTTAAGATCCGCAAGTTAATCAATGGCGCTTTAGTCGAGGCACATTTTAGTGGTACCCCGGTTTCAGAGCAGGATATTCAATTTGCACGAAAAGGTACTGAACTGGCAAATTTTAAAGTCACTGAAAAGGATGAGTTAGAAAAAGACAATTATGGTGCTTACATTCTTGCGGGTATCTTAGCTTTCTTACTCTATATGAGTTTGATAATGATTGGCATGCAAATGCTAAGAGCGGTAGTGGAAGAGAAAGAAAATCGAGTGGTGGAAGTGTTACTTTCTTCGGTGCACGCCACGGAGCTAATGACCGCTAAAATTATTGCCACAACCTGTGCGGGCTTATTACAAATTATGATTTGGATGCTACCCTTTTTGGTAGTGAGCTTAACCAGTATTTTAGTCTTACCCGAGAAGTTTCAATTTACCATTACCCTATTTCAAATCATTTATTTTGTGATTAATTACGGTATTGGATTAATTACCTTCTTAGGTTTATATGCCGCAGCGGGTGCTATTTTTGACAATATGACGGAAGCTCAGCAAGGTGCAATGCCAATCATGTTTTTAATTCTCGTTCCCTTTTATATTTGCTTCTCCATGATGAATAATCCGACCAATACGATTGCAGAAGTCAGCTCCATGGTGCCTTTTGCTTCGATTATCGTAATGCCTGTAAGAATGGCTATTGTTGATGTGCCTTTATGGCAAGTTGCCTTTGCCTCTTTGATCAATTTGGGCACTTTAGCCTTTATCTTTTCATTTGTTGGTAAAATTTATCGAGTGGGTATTTTAAAAACAGGCAAAAGACCACAGTGGAAAGAGATTTACCGTTGGGCTCGGGATTAATCCATACAAAACACAGCTATCTGATTAAATTTTATGGTGTTTAATCAGATAGCGGATTGATTTTTCATACTACAACACGGCCATTTTATTCGAAGTGGTTTCTTTTTCTCGATGAGCCACATAAAGATCCCATTGATAAGTTTTCTTGATGTTATCTCTAAACTTCTCAGCTTCTTGCTGAGATCGAAATTCATCCACAATCAAGCGATACACTACTTGATGATGATGTTCATCATTGATCACTTTTGTGCTTAATCCATCATTTTGAAGCTTGTTCTGGAATTTTACAGCATTGCTGTAACTAGAAAATGATCCTGCTTGAACCAAAAAAGGCAATTCAGTGCTTTGTATCTTCGCTATTTGGTTTTTTTCAGGGGGCTTTGATACTGGAATAGATTGAGTTTGACTTGTTAAGGTTTCAGTAGTTCCAGTCGTAGAAGTTAACCCTTGGGGAACTTCAGATTTTTCTGTACTAGTTAGGTTATTTATTGGTTTGAAATTTGCGTTGCTATTCCATTGATTGGCGGTATAGGCACCAAGAATAAAACACAGAATCGGTAAAGTAGCAGAAGTTGCTAATAAACCCGACACTTCTTTTTTAGTTAATTTTAAAGAGCTCATCTTTAAATCCTCATATCCAAAGTCATAAAATTGACAATTCATGGTTGACAAGCAAAATGTAGGCCAAGGTGGTTAAGGTTTGTGTTATGAGGGTAGCTTGGGAAGAAACATTTTGAGAGGGTAAATTCTTTTGTACATAGCGCGAATTAGACTTCAAACATTTTTGAGCCTCTCGATAGTAACAGGATAGTAATGTCACTCCCAATCGCCGGCTATTGTTTCAGAGTTTTACTTTTCTGTGTTGCCTTGAAGGGTTTATAATTTTTACCTTGAACCCAAAAAATAGACTTAAGTGATTTGGGGTCGATGGGTCAGCTTCATTCTTAGCTAAGACAGGAAAAACAATGTCTAAGCGGCTATTTTCGCGTACTTCAACACTTTTCCCTTAAAGAGGCTGGTGAGCGTTTCCAAGGGTTGAGGCTGAAATTGATGATGTGTATAGCCTAACTGCAGCATTTTTTTGCTAAAATGTGAATGATGTCCGCGGCCCGGATCAACCAGAATCACCTCACAGCTAGGTTTAGCGTGTCGATGAATAAATTGAGATAATAATTCGGAATGCTGTTTCTCATATAAAATATCAGCACCAATAATGGCATCAAATAACCCGAGTCCATCATTCAGATCTTTCCAATCCACTCTTAAAAATGGGATAGTTGCACCTTTGTTGAGTCGAACATTCTCGATAAGAAATGAGGCGGCTTCGGGATGGCAATCTGTCGCGGTAATATCGGCATGACGCGCGTTGAGCAATAAGCTGGAAAGCGCCATACCACAACCAATTTCTAAAATACGTTTATCTTTAATTTCGAAAACAGCCATTTCAGCAGCTAAAATTTGGCTAGAATCCCAAATCACACCAAACAATGACCATTGAGCAGAAGAAATACCTAAAGCCTCTGCCTCCCCTAAAGGGTCAGAAAACTGTTGTTTATCTTTCAGGGTTCTCACATGGATGTCCAATAGACCAAACTCAAGGGTTTGATAACGAACGCGTACACTGGGCATAAATATTCTCGGAGCAATGAGGCGAGACGGGTCTTCAGCAGACAGCAAACATGTGCATCGAGGCGAAACGAAGGAGAAGTTCACTATAAGCTTTTCACAGTGAGAATACGAGTTTATTTCAGAAAATGACAATGTCCAAAAACTTGTATACCCGTGCTACCTCAAAATGCTCAGGTTGATATTTTCCCAAACAGTCGGATTGTCAAAATATCAACTTGTAGTGCTATCTGTTGTTTTTATTACTCTAAGCAAAACACTCGAAACCTCTGTGTCCTCTGTGTCCTCTGTGTCCTCTGTGGTTCATCGATCTTTAAGATCTTTAAGATCTTTAGAAACCATTGTACCACCGAGGGCACAGAGGGCGCCGAGAAAGCATTGAACTGAAATTCTGCATCTTGAATGGTTATGGGGATAGAATGCACTGAACTACAT
>PCTP01000035.1:0-11465 GCA_002770795.1 Gammaproteobacteria bacterium CG22_combo_CG10-13_8_21_14_all_40_8
TTTTTATGCCTTAAATATCAATAAAAACAGAATGTTATTCATAAATGCTAAATTTATTCAAAAATTTTATTCACTGAATTAGGAGAATTAAAATGATTATTGTATTAAAACCCGGCGCGACAAAAGAGGCGGCAGATGAAATTCTTGCCCAGATTGAACAAAGAGGTCTAAAACCACTTTACATGCCTGGTGTTGAACGCATTGTGCTAGGTGCTTTGGGTGATGAAAGAAAATTATCCGATCTAAACTTCAATGCCTATCCCATGGTAGATGAGGTAAAACCCATTCTCACCAGTTATAAATTAGTGAGCCGAGACTTTCAGAGTCATGACTCTTTGGTTAAGGTGGGAAATGTAGAAATAGGTGGTTCCACTTTTATCGCGATGGCGGGTCCTTGTTCTGTAGAAACAGAACAGCAAATTGAATTAGTTGCAGAGGCAGTGGCTAAAGCGGGAGGGAAAATATTAAGAGGAGGGGCATTTAAACCGAGAACCAGCCCCTATGCATTTCAAGGGTTAGGCTTAAAGGGATTAGAATTATTAGCTAAAGCGGGAAAAAACAATGGCTTGCCTGTTATAACTGAAGTGATCGATAGTCATGATGTGGGTCTTGTGGCGGAATACGCTGATGCACTGCAAATTGGTGCACGAAATATGCAAAATTACCAATTGTTGAAAGCTGTGGGACAAGCGCAAAGACCGGTACTCTTAAAAAGAGGTCCCTCTGCTACGCTTGAGGAATTACTATTGGCCGCTGAATATATTTTATCAGAAGGTAATCAGCAGGTGATGTTGTGTGAAAGGGGGATCAGAACCTATGAAAATGCTTATCGAAATACCTTAGATTTGAATGCGGTCGCTTATCTTAAACTGAAAACTCATCTTCCCGTGATAGTTGATCCTTCTCATGGCACAGGTGTACATGATTTGGTCGCACCATTAACCTTAGCCGCAGCAGCCGTAGGTGCTGATGGTGTTATAGTTGAAGTACATCCAGAACCTAAGAACGCACTTTCTGATGCACAACAACAATTACGACCTGAAGAATTTGCAAGATTAACGCAGAAGTTACAGCAAGTATTAACTGCTGTTGGGCGTGAATTTTGAGTCCCTTTTTGAGCCATTATTTACATGAATTTTTGAGAAATAAAAGATGAAGCCAATACCACTGAGATTTTTAACTCAATCATTCGATACAGTTGTAGGGCCACAAATGCTATTTTCACATTTGACGGATAATGGGCATCAGGTTAATTCGTTATTGTTGGAGTCTGGCGAGCCAGGGGCCAATGGTTGTGACAAGAGCATTCTAATTACTGAGTCTGCATTGGTCATCAGTGGTTTTGGTCTCAAACTTATTCTCGAAGCGAAAACAGCCAATGGTAGAGCCATTCTGAAAAATTTTCACTGCCAAACAGCAACTGTGGTTGAAAAGACCGAAAATCGTTTAGAATTACATTGCCAAGGACCTTCGAGAGCGATGGAACATCAAGAGAGATTATTAGATAAAAATTTATTTTCCCCTCTTCGTGAATTAATGCAATGTCTAAAACCTCATGATCAGCCATCGGCATATGCAACTCAATTGGCTGGTGCTTTTGGTTATGAATTGATTGATGCTTTTGAGAACTTACCCGCTCATCAGAAAGAATCGAACACAGTCCCAGATCTGTATTTATTGTTACCTGAGTCCAGAATAATTTATGATCATCAACATCACTTACAAAGGATAGAACAATTAGTTGTTTTTGAGAAAGAGGATGAAACTCGATATCATCATGCCACTCAAAAAATTCGTCATCTGTGTATTGAAATTTGCAATATTGAATCGAAAAATAACGAGCAATCAACTGAATCTAACAATCCAACTCATAGAAATGATCCTGCAACCGAAGAATTGTCGGTCAATCTCTCTGATGATGAGTTTATACAGATTGTATTGCAATGTAAGGACTATATTAAACAGGGGGAGGTATTTCAAATTGTGCCTTCTCGCTATTTCAACTTAAGTTGCCCTGAACCCTTGAACGCCTATAAACAGCTTTCTAAAACCAATCCTAGTCCTTATCAATTTTATCTTTGTGGTGAACAATTCACTTTATTTGGAGCATCTCCAGAAAGTGCCGTTAAGTTTTCAGCAAAAAATCGAATCGTGGATTTATACCCTATTGCAGGTACTGTAAAACGAGGAAGGGATCTCATGGGCAAGATTAATCAAGATGAAGATAACCGTTTGGAATGTGCTTTAAGATTAGATAAGAAAGAACAAGCGGAACACATGATGCTTGTCGACCTGGCCAGAAATGATATTGCTCGCTTAAGCAAAACGGGCACTCGCTATGTGAGTCAACTCCTCCAAGTGGATAGATACTCACATGTGATGCATTTGGTGTCAAGGGTAGAGGGAATTTTAGAAGATGAGTTTGATGCCTTACATGCCTATCAAGCTTGTTGCAATATGGGAACACTCACTGGTGCTCCCAAGCTCAGGGCATCAGAACTTATTCGCCAACTAGAATCGACCAAAAGGAGTTTTTATGGTGGAGCCATTGGTTACTTAGATGCTTTAGGTAATTTAGATACGGCCATTGTGATTCGTTCTGCCTTGGTTGAAAACTCCGTGGCTAAAATTACTGCGGGTGCGGGTGTGGTAGCCGACTCAGATCCTCTTTCTGAGGCAAACGAAACAAGACAAAAAGCCATGGCTGTTATTAGTGCAATTTCACAGACTCAGATTGAATCTTCCTCGGAGCATATGCATGCAGCAAGCTAAGGTGTTAATGGTTGATAATTTCGATTCTTTTACCTTCAATTTAGTGGATGATGTTAAAAAATTAGGCGCAAAAGTTTACGTTGTGCGAAATAATTTATCGTTAGATGAATTTAGCACCTTTATTCAAGCGCATCAGATCACCCATTTAGTCATTTCACCAGGCCCTGGATGTCCTGAAGAAGCGGGTAATTGCATTCCTCTTATTCAACAGTTCTATGGAAAACTGCCAATGTTAGGCATTTGTTTGGGAATGCAAGCCATGGTGGTTGCATTTGGTGGAATCGTTTCACCATGTGGTGCCATGATGCATGGTAAAAATTCATGGATCAGCCATTCTCAACAAGGTATTTTCAAAGCGATTGAAAACCCTATGTTAGTCGGACGATACCATTCTTTAGCTGCCCAACAGGTAAAAAATCCTTTAATTGTATCGGCCAAGCTTGAAGAGATTGTAATGGCTGTGGAAGATCCCCAAAATAATTTATACGGTGTTCAATTTCATCCAGAATCTATATTGACGCCCAATGGCTTAAAATTAATTCAAAATTTTTTAAGGAAAAAAGCAGATGAATCCAATGATTGAACAAGTTTTAAATGGTCATATTCTTACTGAGACTCAAAGCCAATCTTTATTTGAATCTATGCTCACAGAGGAAGTTGAACCGATTTTAATTTCTGCCATTTTAATAGCGATGAAAACTCGAAAAGAGTCCTCAGAAGAAATTGCTGGGGTGGCGAAAGCACTATTGAAGCATTCTGTACCATTGGCGCTTGGTGAAAGTCTCGTCGCTGATTGCTGTGGAACGGGTGGTGATGGGCAAGGACTGTTGAATATATCAACAGCTGTGAGTTTTGTGGCTGCAGCTTGTGGATTACCGATAGTTAAACATGGCAACCGTTCGGTTTCTTCTTTAACAGGTTCAGCCGATGTTTTGGAATGTTTAGGCTTGGAACTCATTACTGAGCCGGAAATACTCAAGGCTCAATTTAAAGAACTGGGTTTAACCTTTGCATTTGCCCCATTTTTTCATCCGCTACTCAAAAACATTATGCCTATTCGAAAAACTTTGGCAACTCGTACCGTTTTCAATTTAGTCGGCCCATTAGTGAATCCTGCTCGACCCCAGATTCAATTGATGGGGGTATACGATCCTTGTTACTGCGAACCCATCGCTAAAACTTTAGTTTCTTTAGGGGTCATAAATGGTATGGTAGTGAATGGTTCTGGCTTAGATGAAATAGCGATACATGCCAAAACGGATGTTGCGTTAATACAACAAGGGCAATTAAGTCTTATCGAGTTATCTCCCACAGACTTTGGCGTAAGAACTCATTCTTTGGATTCTTTGAAAGGCGCAGATCCCAAATATAATGCACAAATGTTATTGCAACTTTTAAAGGGGCAAGGGCTAGAGGCTTATGTGGATGCAGTTGCGGTGAATACAGCAGCATTATTGTATAGTGCTCATTATTGCAAAGATCTCAAACAAGGCGTGGATATGGCAAAAAATGCCATAGTCAACGGAAACGCATTCAACCTGTTTGATGGGCTGAAAAACTTTAAGCATTTTTCTGCAAAGGTTATTTAATATGAATAGGATAGAAGAAGAGCAAGCAACAGCTTCCATTTTAAAAGAAATCATTGAGAACAAAAACATCGAACTGGAGCAGGGCGTTTATCATTTTGATGGTCGTTACATTGCTAAGTCTACCCGATCTCTATGGCAGTCGATTAAAGATAATCCTCCAGGATTTATTTTAGAATGCAAAGCAGCTTCACCTTCCAAAGGACTTATGTGTAAAAATTATCAACCCCGTGAATTAGCTTTAACTTATCAACCCTATGCTGCTGCCATATCGGTATTAACGGATCAAAAGTATTTTTCGGGTAATTTTGAACACTTACAACAGGTTTCAAATGCGGTAGATATTCCCGTTTTGTGCAAAGATTTTTTTATCGATCCTGAACAAGTTCAAAGAGCGAGGCAACATGGAGCTGATGCCATTTTGATTATGCTTTCTGTTGTTGATGATGCATTGTATCAACGTTTAGCAGATACAGCATCGTCATTAGATATGGATGTTCTCACGGAAGTTCATCAGCCTCAGGAAATACAAAGAGCAATCAATCTTGGCGCTAAAATTATTGGTATTAATAATCGTGATCTACATAGTCTTAAAACCGACATTTCCCTCACCATTTCTCTCTCTGATTTAATCCCTGATGATGTACTTTTAATCTCAGAATCTGGTTTCAGCCAACATACTCAGATTGAGCAAATGAAAAATTTAAAAAGACCTGTAGATGGTTTTTTAATTGGCAGTCATTTATCCCAATCTGAATATCTTATTCATGAACTTAAACAACTTAAATATGGCGCGGTGAAAATTTGTGGGATCACCTCGGTATTTGATGCTATGAATGCTTTTGAATCAGGTGTGAGTTATGGTGGGCTTATTTTTTCGCATCAATCCTCTCGAAAGGTTTCTTTAGACAAGGCTAAAACCATTGTTGGAAGCGTCAATTTAAAATGGGTAGGGGTTTTTACCGAAACTTCTTTAGAAGAGATTGAGACAGTTGTTTACAATCTAAAACTCAGTGCAGTGCAAATTCATTGGCATGCCACTGAAGCTTTTTTTGATGCACTAAAAAATATTTTACCTGAGCGTTGCGAGATTTGGCAAGTTCTAAAAATACATGATTTGAAAACGTTGCAACATTTAACCCTCACAAGTGATTCCGTTGACCGATTGCTTATAGAGCCAACAGGTGAGTTAGCTGGAGGAAATGGTCTGAGTTTTCCTTGGGATAACATAAACCTGGTGGATCGTGATCTTTCAAAAATAATTGTGGCTGGAGGCATTAATCCCTCAAATATTCAACAAATCAAAAAATATCAGTTTGGTATTGTCGATGTGAACTCTGGTGTTGAAACTAAACCCGGTGTCAAGAGTTTGGAAAAAATAGCACAACTTTTTAGCAATCTATTACTGTCCAATGAACAAAAGAGAAGGGTAGCAGAATGACAAAAGTAGCCTATGCAACAGGTGAAGAAAATGGATTTTTTGGAGAATTTGGTGGCATGTTTGTGCCTGAGATCCTCGTGCCACCTCTTGAACAGCTGGAAAAAGCTTTCAATCAATTTAAAAATGATGATCAATTTAATCAAGAGTTAACAGATTTATTAAATAATTATGCAGGAAGGCCCACACCACTTTATCGTTGTCACAACCTTTGCAAAGATACCCCAAGTGAGATTTATCTTAAAAGAGAAGATTTATTACATGGTGGGGCGCATAAGACTAACCAAGTATTAGCTCAAGCGCTCCTGGCGAAACGTATGGGAAAAAAACGCATTATTGCTGAAACTGGGGCGGGACAACATGGGGTAGCAACGGCGCTTGCTTGTGCATTAATGGGGTTGGAAGCGACGGTTTATATGGGGGCAGAAGATGTTGAAAGGCAAGCACCTAATGTTTATCGCATGCAACTTATGGGCACCAAAGTTATCCCTGTTCATGCTGGCTCTGGTACGCTAAAAGACGCCATTAACGAAGCACTGCGTGATTGGGCTTCAAGTTATGAGTCGACCCATTATTTATTGGGAACAGCCGCTGGCCCTCATCCATTCCCTTTAATGGTAAGGGAGTTCCAAAAAATCATTGGTATCGAAGCTAAGCTACAAATGTTGCAACAAATAGGGCGTTTACCTGATGTTGCTATAGCCTGTGTTGGTGGAGGCTCCAATGCCATCGGATTGTTTGAAGATTTTATTCGAGAAGACTCAGTAGAATTGGTCGGTGTGGAACCAGCGGGTAAAGGACTCTATACTGGACAACATGGCATGACGTTACATGCTGGAAAAAGAGGTATCATTCACGGGGCACATACATTCAGTTTGCAAGATGAAGTGGGGCAAATCAAAGAATCATACTCGATTTCAGCGGGTTTAGATTACCCAGCAGTCGGCCCACAGCATGTGTATCTACAACAAATAGGCAGAGCCACTTACACCTCTGTGACAGACGATGAAGCCATTGCAGCATTTCAAACATTGTCTCGCGATGAGGGTATCATTCCAGCTCTTGAATCTGCACATGCCTTAGCATACGCCATTCAAAGAGCCAAGCGTTCTATAAAGCCAGAAATTTTATTGGTGAATTTATCGGGTCGTGGCGACAAAGATTTACAACATGTGATGTCATTGTTAGATGCAAAAAAGTTAGAAGGAGGAAAATAGGATGTCACGTTATCAACAAATGTTTGAACGAACTAAAAAGCAGGGCAGAGGTGCCATTGTGCCATTTTTAATGATCGGTGATCCCTGTTTTGAAGAGTCTTTGCAATGGGCTGATCATTTAATTGCTGAAGGTGCTGATGCTTTAGAAATTGGAATGCCTTTTTCGGATCCTGTTGCGGATGGGCCGGTGATTCAAGCCGCGGCGATAAGGGCGTTTAATGCAGGTATTACACCTAAAAGATGTTTTGAATTTATTCAAATATTGAGAAATAAATATCCTGAATTACCATTAGGCTTGTTAAGTTATGCAAACCTTGCTGTATCAAATGGTTTGGATTGCTTTTATCAAAGCGCACAGCAAGCAGGGTTAGACTCGATACTGTTGGCTGATATACCTTCCCATGCTTGCCAAGCATTTTTAGATGTTGCCGATAAGTATCAGATCCAGCAAATTCTCATTGCACCGCCAAATGCTTCAGTCGAGCGATTACAACAAATTGCACAAAAAACAAAGGGTTATACCTATGTGGTGAGCCGTTCTGGTGTCACTGGCCATCAAAATGACGCAGGTTTTCCACATCACATCATTCAAACTTTGCATGAATTCGAGTCACCTCCATGTCTTCTTGGCTTTGGTATTGGCTCTAGGCAAGATGTACAGCAAGCGTTAGCGGCTGGTTGTGCTGGGGCTATTTGTGGTTCCGCTCTGGTCAAGTTGATTGAAGTGGAAGATAAAGATAAACGTTATTATCAAGCCTCAATGTTAATGACAGATCTTTGCCTTGGGTTAGAATTGACTTCAGCAAACTAATCAATATGACCCCATTTTTTGAGCATCCTTATTACTTTTCGCCCAAACCGATCCCGACAAAAAAGGCTTAAAAGATTTACTCTTTGCAAGGATCTGTTAGTATTGGGAACAAAATTTCTGCCATGATTGAGAGATCCACAACAGAGTTATCTATGGAAAAATATCTTGACGAAGATGAGTTTATTGAAGCACTGATTAATCAAGACGAAAAAGCTTTTCGCGAGTTGGTTAGGCTTCATTATAAAATGTTACGGATGCTGGCTGCTGCAATTACTGGAGATAGCATTGCTGATGAAGTCGTGCAACAGGCATGGATAAGTGTCATGCGCGCATTGCCTAAATTTGAAAAGCGCTCATCACTTAAAACTTGGCTATCTAGAATCGTCGTGAACGAAGCAAAAACCCGTCTCCGACGCGAGAAACGCTATTCTTCATTAGAAGCCATGGGTTTTGATGAACCCGATCCTTTTTTTGATCAATTTGATCAACGCGGCAACTGGGGAAATGGCCCTGTTAGTTGGCATGGAGATACACCAGAAAGTTTACTCGAGAAAAGTGAACTTAATGCCTGTATACAGAAAACCTTATCCGCATTACCCGCCTTACAAAGGACGACCTTTGTCATGCGTGAACTTCAAGGCCATTCTTATGAAACTATCTGTAACACTTTAGAAGTGACTGAATCCAATATCCGAGTGCTGTTACACCGAGCTCGAACTAAATTATTAAAAACGGTCGAACATTTTCAGGAAGTGGGTCAATGTCTCTAAGCTGTCATGATGTTACTCAATTGTCCACTGAGTACGTTGATCAAGAATTGGATTGGAAAGCGAAACTACGAGTGCGTTTTCATTTATTAATGTGTCATAAATGTCGTCGTTTTGTGCGGCATGTCGATACGGTGCATCAATATGTTCAAAAGCTCCATGAACCCAGTGCACTTAATGAACAAGAGTTGGATGCTATCATGCAAAAAATTCATGATGGAAAATGTAAGGATGCTTAAAGTTAAAATAACAGGGTAATTGTCCAGCTATTTTTACTTTTCCATAAAGCTAGGCTTGCCTGTTGGGTTGTGATTGGTTAGCATTCCCACACTCAATACCTGCTTTCGGAAATTTTATGAGTCCGTCAGATCTCATTCAGCAACTTGCCCAATTGACCAGCCAAAGCCAAGTCTCAACAGTCTCTGCTGATCTTGAAAATTACGGTAGAGACTGGACAAAGTTTTATCGTCCCAAACCCCTCGCTATTGTTTTTCCAAAAAATAATGATCAAGTCGTTGCTTTGGTCAAACTTGCCAACCAAATGAAATTCTGTTTGGTTCCCTCTGGAGGTCGAACTGGATTAAGCGGTGGCGCTTTAGCCATTCAACATGAAGTTGTTATTTCCCTCGAAAAAATGAATGCTGTTCTCGAATTTAATGCCATTGATAGAACCATCCGCTGTCAGGCTGGTGCTATTACTGAAAGCATTCAGAATGCTGCTATGGAACAAGGTTTATATTATCCAGTAGATTTCGCTTCAGCAGGATCGAGCCAAATTGGCGGAAATATATCGACCAATGCCGGCGGTATCAAAGTCATTAAATATGGGATGACAAGAAATTGGGTGATGGGGCTAAAAGTTGTTACAGGCTCTGGAGATCTATTAGAACTTAATCATGGCTTGGTTAAAAATGCCACGGGTTATGATTTGAGACATCTTTTTATCGGCGCAGAAGGCACCTTAGGGATTATTGTTGAGGCCACTTTAAAACTCACCACCGCACCTAAAAATCCTCAAGTGATGGTGTTGGGGGTTGAAAAGTTTGATGCCATGATGGATATTTTACAACAGTATCAAACCCGATTAGAACTGAGTGCTTTTGAGTTTTTTTCAGAACTTGCTCTACAAAAAGTATTAGCCCATAGTGGCTTATCTCGTCCATTTGAGACTAAATCCCCCTATTATGCTTTACTTGAAATTGAAGTGGCAGATGGAAATACCGAAAACATTTTGATGGAACTTTTTGAATATTGTATGGAGCAGGGATGGATTATGGATGGTGTCTTAAGCCAAAGCGAGCAGCAAGCTCAATCACTTTGGGCCCTGCGTGAACGCATTAGTGAAACCATCAGTGTTGAGACACCTTACAAGAATGATATCTCAGTCACTCAATCTCAAGTCCCCAGTTTTCTGTATCAGGTGGATGCCTTAATTAATCAGGCTTATCCTGAATTTGAAGTGGTGTGGTTTGGACATATAGGTGATGGTAATCTACATTTAAATGTTTTAAAACCCTCAGATCTAGACATAGAAACCTTTAGGCATCAATGTGAAATAGTGAACAAACAAGTTTTTGATATTGTTAAAATGCACCAAGGCAGTATTTCAGCAGAGCATGGTGTGGGTTTAATGAAAAAACAGTATCTTTCTGTCACACGTTCACCCGCAGAAATTGCATTGATGAAGCAATTGCGTTTAGTTTTCGATCCCAACGCAGTACTCAATCCTGGGAAGCTTTGGGATTAGGGCGAGTTCTGTAATGAAAAAAAAACCTTTTAATATGAAAATAATCAATGCCAATGAAACCTTAGTTTTAAGACACAAAATCTTGAGACCTCATCAATGCATAGAGAAATGTGTTTTTGAGGGGGATGAGTTAGAAAACACTTTTCATCTAGGTGGCTATATGGAAGATGATTTGGTGGCAATCCTTTCTTGCTGTCAACAAAACAACATTCAATGGAATGATGGATATCAATGGAGGATTAGAGGCATGGCTGTCACCTCTGAACTACAGGGGCAGGGATATGGACAACAGCTAGTCACCAGAGCTTTATTTCATTTGCGAGATCATTCTCTTCATTCAAGACCGATAAGAGTTTGGTTGAATGCTCGAGAAAATGCCCGCCATTTCTATGAAAAGTTGGGATTTGAATTGATAGGAGAACCCTTTGAGATAGAGGGAATAGGGTTTCATTGGCTAATGACGCAGCAAGTTTAAATTTATACTCGTTAATCAAGACAGAAGATGCGCCGCCAGGCAAGAAGGCGCGTGGGTTTGGGAGAGGTGCAGATCTCTTCCAAATCGAGTGGAGTGCGAATGCAGGTCATTCTTATTGCTTTAAAAAAAAGCCCCAAATTATTGGGGCTTTTTTTCTACTTTTCTACCTAAGCACTTCTAAAATTATTTCTTAGCTGCGGCAGCTTTCTTCTCTTTCTCAGCAGCGATAACCGCTTCTGAGACGGAATTAGGGCAAGGTGCATAATGAGAGAATTCCATGGAGAATTGACCACGACCAGAAGTCATGGTACGAAGACTACCAATGTATCCAAACATCTCCGCTAGAGGACAGGTCCCCTTGATACGAACACCAGTTGGACCTGCATCTTGACCTGAAATCATGCCACGGCGACGGTTTAAGTCACCGATCACGTCACCCACATGATCGTCTGGTGTAAATACGTCAACTTTCATGATAGGCTCTAGTAATTGAGGAGCCGCTTTAGGGAATGACTGTCTGAAGGCACCTTTTGCTGCAATCTCAAATGCGATAGCAGAAGAGTCAACAGGGTGGTAACCACCGTCAATTAATTCAACTTCAAAGTCTAAAACAGGGAATCCAGCTAAAGTACCAGTCTGCATCATAGACTTG
>PCTP01000035.1:11521-11970 GCA_002770795.1 Gammaproteobacteria bacterium CG22_combo_CG10-13_8_21_14_all_40_8
TGAAGTGAACTTGAAGCCTGAGTTCTGCTCGCCCGGACGAATGCGGTAATCGATTTTACCGTACTGGCCTGAACCACCAGACTGTTTCTTGTGCGTGTAGCTATCTTCGATTTCACGTGTGATAGTTTCACGGTAAGCAACCTGTGGCTGACCAACAACCAGTTCAACACCGTAAGTACGCTTTAAGATATCTACTTTGATATCCAAGTGTAATTCACCCATACCTTTGAGAATGGTTTCACCTGAGTCAACGTCAGTTTCAACACGGAACGTTGGATCTTCAGCAACCATCTTACCGATAGCGATACCCATTTTCTCAACAGAACCTTTATCTTTTGGTGTTACAGAGATAGAGATTACCGGCTCTGGGAATACCATTGGTTCCAGAGTACATGGCGCTTTCGGATCACACAGGGTGTGACCAGTTTGCGTGTTGTTCTTCAGACCAA
>PCTP01000240.1 GCA_002770795.1 Gammaproteobacteria bacterium CG22_combo_CG10-13_8_21_14_all_40_8
GCAACTTTAAAGGTTAGATAAATGCAAAAGTTGAAAGAACCATTGGTTATCATCGGGTTAGGAAAAACCGGGTTATCCTGTGCGCGCTTTTTACTGGAAAATAATTATCGTATTCAAGTGATGGACACTAGAAGTAGTCCACCCTGTTTAACAGAAATTCAAAAAATATTAAATACTGAACAGATTTTTCTGAATGGTTTGAATGTCGAAATATTGCTAAACGCTGGCACTTTGGTGGTGAGCCCGGGGATCTCCATTCAAACACCAGAAATTGTAAAAGCCAAAGCTTCTGGGGTAGAAATTATTGGTGATGTGGAAATATTTTCTCGGTTCTTGCAACAAAAAGCTCACAAGAAAATTATTGCCATTACTGGATCAAATGGTAAAAGCACGGTAACGGATATGATGAACTTTGTACTTAATCGAGCCGGTTTTAAAGCTCAAATGTGTGGAAATATCGGTATTCCTGTTTTAGAGGTTATACAAAAACAGGTTGAGTATTATGTGTTGGAGTTATCTTCATTTCAATTAGAGACAACTCATTCATTAAATGCAGAAGTCGGTTGTATTTTAAATATCACTCCAGACCATATGGATAGATATGATTCATTAGCCGATTATGAAAATGCCAAACTCTGTTTATTAAAACAATCCAAGTCGGCTGTTTTACCCTACGCTAATTCTTGGGAAGTACCTGAGTCTATTGATGTTGTCGATTTTGGTGTGTACAGCTTGGCCAAGGTTTATGTGGGACCTTATCAAAATCAGAATTGGTTATATGTGAATGGAACGCCTTGGATTGACTGTGGTCAATTGCATATTTATGGGCAGCATAATTGGCTCAATGTGTTAGCAGTGATTGGCATGTTAATTCAGCTAAATATTGAGCTAACCCAAACCATAAAACAAGCGATTATGGATTATCAAGGATTGGCACATCGTTGTCAGTTTATCACTAAATCTCAAGGAATCGTTTGGATTAATGACTCTAAAGCCACCAACGTCGCATCAACGGAAGCCGCAATTTTTAGTTTCCAGTTGGAATACAAGAAGCGTTTGGTACTGATTGCTGGTGGAGATTCTAAAGAGGCGGATCTCTCTCCTCTCAAACCATTAATGAATGAAAATTTAGCAGGTTTGATCGTATTAGGCATGGATGCACAAAAACTTGTCGATCTGATGGAAGATAAGGAAAAAACGCTCAAGGTGAAAAATTTACAAGAGGCTGTTGTTCATGCTCATAAATTTTTACCTGAAGGTGGAATGGTTCTACTGTCACCAGCCTGTTCGAGTTTGGATATGTTTAAAAACTTTGAAGATCGTGGAGAACAATTCTGTAAAACTGTCAGGGAGTTGTATGCATGAACTCTTTATTCCTGACAACGATCATCAACAAAAACAAACAACAGCAAGCATCAGTTGTTGCAAAGCCTGCAGCTTATGATGCAGTATTGTTAGCTGTTAGTCTCGGCTTAATGTTAATCGGTCTGATCATGGTTGCGTCCAGTTCAGTACCTGTAGCAACGAGATTAACAGGGAATGCGTTTTATTTTGTATTAAGACATGGTGTCTATTTAATATTGGCTTTGGTGATTGGCGCGGCAGTTGCTCAGGTTAAAATTAAACATTGGCAAACCTTGGGGCCTTGGTTGTTGCTAGGAGGATTATTTTTATTGATGTTGGTATTAGTTGTTGGACGCGAAGTGAATGGATCAAAACGTTGGTTAAATTTTGGTTTTTTCACCATACAGGTTTCGGAGTTAGTCAAATTATTTGTGGTGGTTTATTTGGCGGGTTATTTAGTGCGTTTTGGGGAGGTATTACGCACTCAGATTGAAGGCTTCTTACGTCCTTTATTTATTATGTTTTTAGTGACTGGCTTTTTATTGATGGAACCAGATTTTGGTGCATCAGCGGTTATTGTTGTTACCGTATTAGCCATGATGTTTTTAGCTGGAGCAAGACTTTGGCAGTTTATTGTATTAGCCATGGGCGTTGGTGGCGCACTAGCGTTGGTTGCTTTAACGCAAGAATATCGACTAATGCGCTTAAAAAGTTTTCTTGATCCATGGTCTGATCCCTATGGAAATGGCTATCAATTAACACAATCGCTCATTGCTTTTGGTCGGGGTGGCTTATTTGGGGAAGGACTAGGCAACAGTGTGCAAAAGCTTAATTATTTACCAGAAGCTCATACGGATTTTGTGTTGGCTATCTTGGCCGAAGAGTTTGGTTTTTTGGGCATTATAGTGATTGTGGGTTTATTTTGTGTGATTTTATACCGTGCATTGAGTATAGGTAATAAAGCATTACAAGCAGAACAACCTTTCTCTGGCTATATGGCTTATGGTTTTGGGTTTGGCCTATTTGTGCAAGCCATGGTGAATCTAGGTGTGGCATCTGGGTTGTTGCCAACTAAGGGATTAACTCTACCTCTTGTCAGTTACGGAGGAAGTAGTTTGATTGTGAGTTTCCTTATGGTGATTTTATTGTTAAGAATTGATTTTGAAACTCGTCAAAAAAAAGCGAAAGGGGCTATTGATGGATAGCACTCAAAAAATACTTATCATGGCTGGAGGAACTGGAGGACATATTTTCCCTGGATTAGCTGTGGCTGAAAATCTACAAAAATCTGGTTGGGATGTTCATTGGTTAGGTTCAGAAAATGGTATGGAAAAAGAATTAGTTTCTAAGCATCATATTCGCATGAGCCTGATTAAAATATCTGGTGTTAGAGGAAAAGGGGTGGTGACTAAACTAATAGCGCCTTTCAAATTAATTCTGGCCATTTTAGAAGCTTTAGCTATTATCCGCAAAATCAGGCCCAATGTAGTGCTAGGTATGGGCGGTTTTGCAAGTGGACCTGGTGGCGTGGCTGCTTGGATTTTAAGAAAACCTCTAGTGATTCATGAGCAAAATGCCATTGCAGGTTATACCAATAGATTACTGTCAAAACTTGCGGCCGTAACAGCCTGTGCGTTTGATGGGGCATTTTCACAAAACGTTGTGGCCAAAAAAGTCGGAAACCCAATTCGCGAAAGTTTTTATCAGACCCCAAATGTTGAATCAAGATTTAATCAACGATCTGGCCCGTTGCGTGTATTGATTATCGGTGGCAGCCGTGGTGCCAAAAAATTGAATGATATCCTTCCATTAACCTTAGAACATTTGATCCAGCCAATTCATATCATTCATCAAACAGGTAAATCCAACGAGGCGATTGTTTTAGAAAGCTACCGTGTTAAAAAACTTGAAAAGCACCAAGTCGAAGTGAGAGCCTTTATAGACGATATGGCACAGTGTTTATCATGGGCAGACGTTGCGATTTGTCGTGCAGGCGCATTAACAGTTTCTGAGCTGATGACCATTGGCTTAGGGGCTATCTTTGTGCCTTACACTTATGCTGTGGATGATCATCAAACTAAAAATGCACAGATTATGCAAAACAAGCAGGCAGCATTCTTGGTGCCAGAAACGGAATTTTCAGCAGAATCTTTAGGCAAAATTTTAAATCAATTAGATAGAAATAAACTGATGCAAATGGCTGTCAATGCCATTGATGAAGAACAAAAGCAGGCGACACAAAATGTTGCTCATATTTGTCAACAACTGAGTCGAGATCATAAATAATGAAAAGTATTCGCCATACAATGATTGACTTTTCTAGAAAGCGAAAGATTGATCAAATCCATCTCGTGGGTATTGGTGGTGCCGGAATGGGGGGCATTGCTGAGGTTTTATTGAATCAGGGTTTTAGAGTGAGCGGTTCAGATATTGCCTCTAATCGAATAGTTAGTCACCTACAAAATTTGGGTGCAAAAATTTATATAGGTCATGCAGAAAGTAATTTAACCAATGTCGATGTTGTCGTTCAATCCTCAGCTATCGATGAGTCAAATATTGAAATTATTTTGGCGAGGAAAAATCGAATCCCAGTGCTACCTCGGGCTGAAATGTTGGCTGAACTGATGCGTTTTAGCCAAGGAATTGCTGTATGCGGAACCCATGGGAAAACAACAACAACTAGTCTGATTGCCAGTATATTCGGCGAAGCCAAGAAAGATCCCACTTTTATTATTGGCGGATTGCTCAACTCAGCTGGAACAAATGCCAGATTAGGACGTGGTGATTATTTGATTGCTGAAGCAGATGAAAGTGATGCTTCTTTTTTACATTTACAACCCTTAATTTCAGTGGTTACGAATATTGAAGCCGATCATATGGATACCTACCACGGTGACTTTTCTCAATTAAAGCAAACCTTTAATGAGTTTTTACATAACCTTCCATTTTATGGATTGGCTGTTTGTTGTACAGATGATCCCGTTGTGAATGAACTCGTCGAAGAATTACCACGTTTATTCGTGAGTTATGGATTTAATGATCAGGCAGATTATCAAGCGAAAAATTTTGTGCAAAAAGGCATTCAAAGCCATTTTTCTGTTTTATGTAGGAGTAGTGGTGAAGTACAAAACATCACCTTAAATATGCCAGGTAAACATAATGTGCTTAATGCACTAGCAGCAATTGCAGTGGCACGAGAAGAAGGTATTGAATTTGCTGTTATACAAACAGCATTAAATAAATTTGAAGGAATAGGTCGACGATTTGAGCTCTATGGCCGTTGTGTAATAGAGGGGCATACTGTCGAGCTTATTGATGATTATGGACATCATCCATCTGAAGTTTTAGCCACTATTAAAGCGGTAAAGGATGCTTTTCCAGAACAACGATTAGTGATGTTGTTCCAACCACATCGATATAGTAGAACCAGAGATCTTTATGAAGACTTTGTGCAGGTTTTATCAGAAGTGGATTGTTTGTTACTTTTAGATGTCTATACGGCTGGAGAATCTGCTATTGCAGGAGCGGATAGTCGTTCCTTATGTCGAAGCTTACGTCAAAGGGGGGCAGTAGAGCCCATTTATTTGGAAAATTTAGAAATGATTTCAAGCATCTTAAAAGTACAGTTAAAAGATAATGATGTACTTCTTACGCAGGGTGCTGGGAGTGTGGGATTAATTCCACAGCGGCTATTAAATATTCAAAAGAATCAGGAGAAGTAATGAGAACCATTGATCCTCAAATTTTTGGAAAAGTCGCTGTGATTATGGGCGGTGCTTCTTCTGAAAGAGAGATATCTCTATTGACAGGGCAATCTGTTCTAAATGGATTATTGCAAGCTCAAATTGATGCACATGCTGTTGAGGTTAACAACAATTTAATCCAACCGATTTTAGATGGAAATTTTGATAGGGTTTTCATTGCGCTGCATGGACGTGGTGGTGAAGACGGTGTGATCCAAGGTGCATTAACCGCAGCCAATATACCCTACACAGGTAGTGGAATTTTGGCCTCGGCGCTGGCCATGGATAAGTTACGAACAAAACAACTTTGGAATAGCATTGGCTTACCCACCCCAGCCAGTAGAGGCTTAAGTTCTGATGAGCAAATAACATTAAGGGATGCAGAGGGAATTTTTCTAAAATTAGGCTCAGTGGTTTTTGTTAAGCCGAGTTTAGAAGGATCAAGTGTGGGTATGAGCCGTGTCGACAAGCCTCAAGATTTGCTTGAGGCTTGTTTGTTGGCCCAAAAATATCAATGCCCTGTTTTAATTGAAAGTTTTGTCAAAGGACAGGAATTTACCGTAGCCATTTTAAACGGACGCGCATTACCCAGCATTCAATTACAAACACCGAGAACATTTTATGATTATCAAGCCAAATATCAATCTGATAATACTATTTATCGATGTCCAAGTGGTTTGAATGAACAAGATGAAACAGCTTTAGGCGAGCTTGCTGTTGCAGCTTATAATAGCGTGGGTTGTAAAGGATGGGGAAGAGTGGATGTAATGCGCAATGAAAAGGGTGAGTGGTTTTTGTTAGAAGTGAATACGGTGCCAGGAATGACAACTAAAAGTTTGGTGCCAATGGCTGCAAAACAAGCTGGTATTTCATTTTCACAATTGGCTGTTGAAATCTTATTATCTTCATTGGAGCCTAGAGCCAATGGCTAAAAAGAAGATGGCTTCATCGAAAAAAACAAAAAGTAAAAAGGTCTCAAAAATAAAGGAGTTTTTAAGTGCTATAAGAGGTTTTATTCCTGTTTGGTTCACTTTAGTTGTATTAATAGGGATTGGTTTTGGATACTCTCAGGTGGATGAAAAATTCTATGAGAAATTATCTAGTAAATTATTTTCAAAATTAAAAGATAGTAAGTTCGAACAGATTGAAATTAGTATTTCTGGTTTAAAAACAGAAATGAATATCAAGAACGTGAAACAAAAAGTGGAGCAGTTTATTCAGCAACAAGAACGTATAGATTTAACCGATATTCGTCAGTTTGTTGGCAATATGCCTTGGATGCAAGAAGTCAGTGTCAAAAGACTTTCTCCAACGCATTTAGATATTTATGTCGAAGAAAGAAAAGCGTTAGTTCGCTGGAAAGAGGGCGGTTTAATTAGTGATCGAGGTGAGTTATTCTTCCCGGAAAATATAAAAGAATATTCAGGTTTAACGATGTTAGATTGCCCAGAAAAAACACTTTCGCAATCTTTAAAAATCATGGAGGAGGCTGCAAGAATGATGAGCACATTAAATTTAATGATGAGTAAAATTGAAATGGATGACTTGGGCAGATGGAGTTTAACCACTCGAGATGGGCTTGCCATTAATTTTGGCCAAAAAAATATTCATGAAAAACTATTGAAGTTAAAGAAAATATATCCTTCCGTTTTGGAAACGGGTAAACCAAAAAGAATAGATTTAAGATATGAAAACGGTGCAGCGGTCAGCTTTAGCTAATCAGATATTTTAATCAAACTGAGAAATTGAGCAAAAAAATGTCAAAAAAAGATATGGAAAGAAATTTGATAGTGGGTCTCGACATTGGAACTTCCAAAGTTGTTGCTATTGTCGGAGAAATCACCGATGAAGATGGCATTCATATTATTGGCTTAGGTTCCCATGCGTCTACAGGATTGAAGAAAGGCGTGGTGGTCAATATTGAGTCAACGGTGCAATCTATTCAGCGTGCAATAGAAGAAGCCGAGTTAATGGCGGGGTGTCAAATACATTCTGTTTATACAGGCATTGCTGGAAGCCATATTAAAAGTTTGAACTCTTCTGGTGTGGTGGCCATTAGAGATGGAGAGGTGAATGCACAAGATGTTGAGCGTGTGATTGATGCAGCAAGAGCTGTAGCCATACCAGCGGATCAACGTATTCTACACATATTGCCTCAAGAGTTTATTATTGACTCACAAGAAGGTATCCGTGAACCCATTGGTATGTCAGGAGTTCGCTTAGAAGCGAAAGTTCATATGGTGACAGGCGCAGTGAGTGCCGCACAAAACATTATCAAATGTGTGAATCGATGTTCATTGGACGTTGACGATGTGATCTTAGAACAATTAGCCTCTAGTTATGCTGTATTGACTGAAGATGAAAAAGAGTTAGGTGTTTGTCTGGTCGATATCGGTGGAGGAACCACCGATATCGCTATTTTCACAGAAGGCGCGATTAAGCATACCGCAGTGATACCCATTGCTGGTGATCAGGTGACGAATGATATAGCGGTTGCTCTAAGAACACCGTCACAACACGCTGAAGATTTGAAATTGAAATATGCTTGTGCATTACGTCAGCTAACCAGTCTTGATGAAACCATTGAAGTTCAAGGTGTGGGTGATCGTCCACCCAGAAGATTGTCTAGACAAACTTTAGCCGGTGTAGTTGAGCCAAGATATGAAGAGTTATTTAATCTGGTGCAAGCTGAGTTACGTTCAAGCGGCTATGAAGAAATTATTGCCGCAGGAATCATTTTAACTGGAGGGGCATCGAAGATGGAGGGATTGGTGGAATTAGCTGAAGAGGTATTCCACATACCTGTTCGATTAGGATTGCCACAAAGAGTATCTGGTTTATCTGATGTGGTGCAAAACCCAATTTATAGCACAGGTGTCGGGTTGTTGCTTTATGGAAAGCAACAACAGAAAGCGCAAAATAATTCCAGTCAAAGTGCTAAATCATTTGATTCACTTTGGCAGAAAATGAAATCTTGGTTCGGTCGGTTTTAAAAATTATAATTAATATATTGATCATTAACAGCGTTCATTTCGCTTAACAATTTTATATCATTCAGTTGGTTAACTACAAGAGGGAAACATTATGTCTAATAGTCTGTTTAAGTTTGAAGATAGTCCACTTACTCAAGCGAGAATTAAGGTGATTGGAGTCGGTGGTGGTGGTGGAAACGCGATTGAACACATGTTGGATGTCAATATAGATAAGGTCGACTTTATCTGTGCTAATACTGATGCCCAAGCGCTTTCAGCCTCTAGTGCCAAAACAACTATTCAATTAGGTAATAGTATTACTAAGGGTTTGGGTGCTGGTGCGAATCCAGAAGTTGGCAAACAAGCTGCTCTTGAAGATAGAGAAAAGCTTGAAGAGGTTTTAAAAGATACTGATATGGTTTTCATTACTGCTGGTATGGGTGGTGGAACCGGTACAGGCGCTGCGCCTATTGTCGCTGAAATTGCTCGTTCACTGGGTATCTTAACCGTTGCGGTTGTGACAAAACCCTTCTTCTTCGAAATGAAGAAAAGGATGACCGTGGCTGAAGCGGGTATTGAGGAACTGCGAAAGCATGTTGACAGTTTAATTATTGTGCCTAATGATAAATTATTAGAGAACCTAAAAGGGGCAAAGTTACGAGAAGCATTCAGAGTCGCTAATGGGGTTTTACATGGAGCTGTTCAAGGTATTGCCGAATTAATTACCAACCCAGGTCTAATTAATGTGGATTTTGCCGATGTGAGAACCGTGATGTCTGAAAAAGGCATGGCGATGATGGGTAGTGGTATCGGAAAAGGTGAGAATAGAGCCCGTGAAGCGGCTGAACTGGCTATTGCTAGTCCATTTTTGGAAGATGTTGATCTTTCAGGTGCTAGAGGTATTCTGATTAATATCACTGCTGGGGAAGATTTGGGATTAGACGAATATGCTGAAGTGGGTAATATTGTCAGTGAGTTTGCCTCAGAAGAAGCCACCGTTGTGATTGGTACTTCCATTGATCCAAATTTAACAGATGAACTAAGAGTCACTGTGGTTGCAACCGGACTAGGTCGTGCACAAGAATTACGGCAAACTGCCTCTGTTGAGCTGCAAGAGCCAGTACATTTGGTCACTCGTGTGGCTAATGTGAAAGCGGAACCTGATTATCAGAACCTGGATACGCCCACAATTATCAGACGACAGAACCCTGGTAAAAATAAAGTAGACACAGATATGGATTACTTAGATATTCCTGCTTTTTTAAGAAGGCAAAATAATTAGAGAAAAGTTTAATAATTGATTGAGAATAGTCGATGCTAAACTTTGAACTAATGAGAGATCCGTTTGTCATAAAACTGTCAACTTTTTGCAATGGGTATTGTCAATATTGAATAAATTTGTGTTAGAATGCGGTGAAAATTTAACCAAACAAAGGGATTTATTGGATGTGAAGATGTTTTATGGGTAATTATACCCAGTATAAGAAGGCGAGTCATGATTAGACAGCGTACATTAAAAACAATTATCCGCGCAACTGGCGTAGGCTTACATACGGGTGACAAGGTTTACCTAACATTAAGACCAGCTCCTGTTGATAGTGGTATTATTTTTAGACGGGTTGATCTAGACCCTGTTGTTGAAATTGATGCTCGACCAGAAAATGTGGGTGACACCACATTATCAACTTGCTTGATTAAAGATGATGTACGCATTTCTACTGTAGAACATCTATTATCTGCAATGGCAGGTTTAGGCATTGATAATGCCTATATAGATGTGAGCGCTCCAGAAGTACCTATTATGGATGGAAGTGCTGGGCCTTTTGTGTTTTTAATACAGTCTGCTGGTGTTGAAGAGCAAAACAAGGCAAAGCAGTTTATTCGTATTAAAAAGCGCGTCGAAGTCAGGGAAGGTGATAAATATGCCGTTTTTCAACCCCATGAAGGCTTTAAAGTCGCTTTTGGTATCGATTTTAAACATCCCTTATTTGTTGGAGACAGACAAAATGCAACCATTGATTTTTCAACGACATCATTTGTTAAAGAAGTGAGTCGAGCTAGAACCTTTGGGTTTGTGAAAGATATAGAGTATTTAAGAAGTAATAATCTGGCTTTGGGCGGCTCTATGAGTAATGCTATCGTGCTAGATGACTATCGAGTCTTAAATGAAGATGGTTTAAGATACGATAATGAATTTGTACGCCACAAAATTTTAGATTGTATCGGTGATTTGTATTTATTAGGAAAGAGTCTTGTGGGTTCTTTTGAGGGATACAAATCAGGGCACAAGCTAAATAATCAATTAATTAGAGCACTGGTTGCCGATGCTGAAGCTTGGGAATTGGTGAGCTACCCCGATGAGGAACTTGCCCCTATATCTTATCGAGTAAGTCCTGCTTTAGCTGTATAAATCAAGCTGTTTTCAATTTGATTGGATATATGGGGTATATACCCAGTCAATGGTTAATAGCACTTTATTTTAATCGTTTGCTTTTGTGATAAAAATATGGTTAATTATCATACAGACTCTAAGTGATTCAGAATGTTAGCGCATTGAGTCTGCCAATGAATCTCTCGGGCAGACTTTAATGTCAATAGTTGCTATTTCCCAACAGCCCAGATTTCTAAGTTTATTGAGCAAATCTGTTTTCAAATAACGCAACTGTGTTGCAGCAGAACCATTATCCACCAGAACAATTAAACGATTATTGGCCAGATGAGAGTTCAGAATAAATGGATGTAATGGCATAGGACAAGATAGCAGGACTTTTTTTTGAGTTGAAAGATCTTCATTAATACTGTCTAACAGTTTTTTAAGTTCAGATTTTGGTTGCTTCAGTAAGGTACTGATTGAGTTGAAATTATTTCTTTGGCCTGATTTTTTGCTGGATTTATAGTTTAAAAATGAGCGAGCTGCTGACTCTAATTGATGTTCATTAGGCGAGATGTTTTTGCCTGGCTGATGGGGGGTGTTCAGTTTTTTAGAGTTATCTTGATTTTCGTTGATCTTGTAAATAGATTTCATTTTTGTGACAATCGCCTACAATTTTATAACAAAGTTATTTTTCTACGGCGTAAAATTTAGAAAAATACGCGGAGTTTGAATGAAGTTTACCTTATTACATCATACACACCAAGGAATGAATAGCTATTCTCTATCCAGCTTTGGTATTATTTTGACATCAATCCTTCTCGCCTCTATTTTAGTTACTTCAAGCGTTATGGCAACATTATACTATAGCTCCCCTCAGCCAAATCAGACCAATACCCAACTTAGCCTCAATTCAATGCAGTTGCACATCCAGCAGGCTGATGACGAATTGTTAAAAGCCAAAAAGATGACAGAGATCCAACTCGCTGAATTAACAAAAAAAATAGGTCAGTTGCAAGCCGAAGTACTTAGGATTAATGCCGTAGGTAAGCGATTACTGACTAATTCTGGACTTGATACCAAAGAATTTGATTTTGATACCAGCCCATCTATTGGGGGGCCAGAAACTGCACCAGCAGCCAACCACATTAATTTTGATCTATTACAGCCACTTACAGATGTACAGCATTCCTTAGAAAGCAAGAAAGAGCAGCTGGGCATATTGGAGTCAGTGTTAATGAATAAAGAAATGGATATCTCTAGCTATATTTCAGGTCGACCTATTGAAGCCGGATGGAACTCCTCAGTTTTCGG
>PCTP01000005.1:0-681 GCA_002770795.1 Gammaproteobacteria bacterium CG22_combo_CG10-13_8_21_14_all_40_8
ACAAAAGCATTGAAAAACACAGAAAGAATCTTTACCCTATATGGAAATAGGGAGCTTGATGTTGATCTTTTATTCAATGCCTTGTTCCCGTTATTCTAATTCTCACCCTGAGATAATTATTCATGAAAGACATCATTATCATTCACGAAAATAGTGCATGGGTTGAACCCTTAGTTGAATCTTTTAAAAAACTTGATGTGAAGCCTATAGAATGGTTCTTAGATGAGGGGGAGGTTTGTTTTGATAAGCTTCCTCCCGATGCCGTATTTTATAATCGTATGAGTGCTTCTAGCCATACTAGAGGGCATCGCTATGCCCCCGAATTGACTCATGTTGTATTAAATTGGCTCGAAAAAAGTGGTCGTTTAGTGATCAATGGCACTCAAGCTTTATATTTAGAGTTAAGCAAAATTGCGCAATATGCCGAATTACAAAAAGCGGGTATTAAAACACCAGAAACCGTCGCCGTAGTGGGGGTCGATCATCTATTACCCAGCGCAGAAAAATTTGGCTATCCGTTAATTCTTAAACCTAATAGGGGCGGGAAAGGTCTAGGCGTACAATTATTCAGAGATGCTGAGTCATTGCAAACATTTCTACAAAGCGAATCACTTGAACACCCCCTAGATGGGATCTGGTTACTGCAAAGATATATTCAATCACCTCAGGCCTATATTACTC
>PCTP01000005.1:727-11636 GCA_002770795.1 Gammaproteobacteria bacterium CG22_combo_CG10-13_8_21_14_all_40_8
AACCTCTGGTGGGTTTGAACTTTGTCCTGCTGATGTTTGTCAGGTAGGTGAGCGTTTTTGTCCTGCAACCAAAGACAATAATTCACCGCATAATATTTTTTCAATCACAGATATGATGGATGAAGATCCCTTTATTCAGCAAGCTGAAATCTTCCTTAAAAATAACCAAATCGGTGTTGCTGGTATAGAGGTTATTCGTGATAACAATGGTCAGTTATGGGCTTATGATGTGAATACCAATACCAACTATAATGCATTGGCAGAACAGACCGCCAAGGTGAAATTAACGGGTATGGATGCAATTGCTCAATGCTTGTTTGAACTTTCACAAAACTCATAATAATAAGGCCAGATATGAAATTAGTATTAAAAATATTAGCAACCATCCTACTTATTATTGTTCTAGGTGGGCTTATATTACCCAATGATTTTAAAGTGGAACGCTCCATTGTCATCAAAGCCACCAATCAGAACATTCATCAATATGTGAACGATCTCAAACGCTGGCCTCGATGGAGTCCGTGGCTAAAACAAGATCCGAGTATCAAAATAGTTTTGGGTGATATCACCGAAGGTGTTGGAGCCAGTCAACAATGGACCGCCAAAGGCGGTGGGGGGCATCTGATGATCACGCAATCATCGGCAGAATCTGGCATCGATTACAACTTCTATTTTGAGGGTGATGACACCGCATACCCTGCCTCAATTCATTATAGCGAAGGAAAAATGCCTATCAGGGTCACTTGGTCTATGCATGGACAAATTGATCACTTAATACTCGGCCCTTATATTGCCATGCTGATGAATCCAATGGTGGGTAAAAGTTTTTCAGAAGGCCTAAACAGGTTGAAAAGTGTGATTGAGTCAGATGGTTAAAGGCATTCATTGTTCGGCTTGTTATGTTTTTTTGAAACCGTTCAAAATTTAAGCAAATCTTTATCTTTCTACTATAATGGGGTTATACCATTGCTATTTGGATCGGCCCTCTAGATTTATCTAAGGCGCTCAAATGTGCAGTAGCTTTGGAAATAGCTTAGGTGAATATAGTGATTGAACGCAAAGAACTCAAAATATCTGTTCGTGATCTAGAGATCGGCATGAACGTCGTTAAACTTGATCGCCCTTGGATAGAAACCAACTTTTTGTTACAGGGCTTCGTTATTCAGGATCAACAAGAAATTGATGCTTTTATGGAACAATGTGAATTTGTGTACATAGAGCTACTTGTTTCAGAAGAAGCAGATTACACCCTGGATCGCAGAAATATCAAAATGGGTTTGGCCACTAGAGGGCAAAGAATTCGACCGACCATTGAGCATTCGATAGAAAATACCAACGCATCATCGTACAAAAATAATAAAAAAGTCTCTTATATCAACAAAATACCCGTTCAAAAAGAAATGGCTGTGGCCAAAACATCCTATGAATTTGCGCGGACTACAGTCAAAGGGATTATGGATGGTATACGAATAGGGCGCTTAATTGAAATTAAAGAGGCCAAGGAAGTGGTGAATTCTATTGTTGACAGTATTTTGCGCAATAATGATGCCCTTATGTGGTTAACTCGTCTAAAGGAAAAAGATGAATATACCGCAGAACATTCTATCAATGTTTGTATTCTATCAGTGACTTTTGCTCGCCATTTAGGGTTAGAGGAAGATGAAATTAGACGTATCGGTTTAAGTGGTTTTTTGCATGATGTGGGTAAAGCGAAGATACCAATTGAAGTACTGGCCAAACCTGGACGCTTTACCGATGAAGAATACAACATCATGAAAGATCATCCATTATTTGGTCGTGATCTTTTAATGGGATTACACGAAACCGAACAATTTACCATAGATGTTGCCTATTCACATCATGAACGTATTGATGGATCGGGATATCCTAGAGGTTTACATTCTTATCAAATTTCATATTATTCCTTGATTGTATCTATAGTAGACACCTATGATGCAATCACCAGCCAACGTTGTTATGATATGGGTCGTTCCTCTATGGATGCCCTGGACATTATTTATAAATGTAGAGGCACACAGTTTGATGAAAACCTGGCCATTGAGTTTATAAAATGCATTGGCATCTACCCTCCAGGAGCCATTGTGGAAATGACTAACGGAGAGGTTGGGCTGATTTTAGCAAATAATGATGGTAATAAACTCAAACCCAAGGTCATTTTAGTCTTAGACGCTGATAAGAAAAATACTAAAGAAAGAGTTGTCGATTTAAAGAACTCTGTTTGTGATGAACAGGGAAAAGTGTATAAAATATCCAAAGAGTTGCCCAATGGGAAATATGGTGTGGATATTAAAGACTACATTAAAAAGGGGCTGATCATCTGAGATCCCCCAATGGAGAAAGATCATGAATATTGATGAATTTTCGGAAAAAAGGGCTATTCCTCGATTATTGTGTGACAGCCACTTTAGTGACACATTGATAACCACGGACTCATTACAATATTGCTTGATATCAATCAATTATCACCGTCAAGGAATGGCGGTTTTCACCCCAAAAAGAATGCCTGAAATTGAAAAGGGTAAGGTGAGTTTTGAATATAAAATTTCAGATAAAAAATGGTCAATTGAAAACTTACCCTTTAGTTTTAAACATAAACATGAAACAGAAAACGGCAGCCAATACGGCATTGAATTTAAACTTGATCGAAAGACCAAAGAAGGTGTTTTGGAAGATCTCAAGGCGATTGAAGAGGCGCTCGAAAAATCACAAAACCCCGAGGATCGATATGGAATTTTTTCGAAAGATTTCAAATAAATTAAACGGATAAATATTTTTTTAGCCACAGGCCTGCAATAGTTAAAGAGGCTGTAGAACAATGGGCACTTTGTAAATAATCAAAAAATTCTTGATATTTCATTTTTACAATTAAAATATCTTCATTTTCATGTTTGCAACCCGCATATTGTGGTAGAGACTCTGAATTCATGGAACCTAAAAAGAGCGTGGTTTGTTCACTACAAGCACCAGCAGAACCATAATAAGTCGCTATTTTTTCGAGGATTTTTAACTCTCCTCCCACTTCCTCCTGAGTTTCTCTCATGGCAACCTCTTCAGGTGCTTCGCCCACTTCAATCATGCCTGCAATGACATCTAAAATCCAAGGGGAATCAGCTTGAATCGCACCAATTCGAAATTGTTGGGTTAGAATAACCTGCTCGGTTTTTTCATCAATGGCGAGAACGGCAACAGCATGACCGCGGTCTACTAATTCTCTATGCATGACATTTGACCATGAACCATCATATAAACGATGTTTAAGCGTATAGGATTTTACTCGAACAAAACCTTGATATTTTTGTTCTATATTTAGGATTTCGACATCTTTTTGAGTTAACATAGGTGGTTTTCTCAGTCTGAGTTTACTGGGGTTTGGTATAAGTTCATAAATTGAATCCACTGATAAACTGAAGTTGTGGTCAACTCGGAGAAATCTTGTTGTTGTGAGATCTTGTGGCGAATTTGCGTACTTCTGGTATCAATATTTTGTTTACCCACAAAGATATTCCAATTTTTTTCGATATCTTGATATCGATAGAACTTTTTCCAAGTTTCTGGATTAGCGTTATCAGGGCCAATGATAAAACTCACTTCATCGTTCACGAAAAACCGCGTTAAGAAGACCAATAAATCATAAGTATAAATAGGTTTTTTCGATGCCAATAGGTGTTCTATCATCAAAAGTTGGCAATTGGGCTGATTGATATCATGGAGAAATTCGGACACTAAATGGCAACGGGTTGGGTAACTTAGCATCTCTTTTCCCAAGGGATGACAAAAACTTGGCACCAAATAGACCTTATCAAACGCTTGAACACCTTGCTTAATTAAATCAAGATGGCCTAGTGATGGTGGGTTAAACGCTGATCCAAATATTCCAATACGATTCATAGTAGAAATTAACAGAAAATAAAGCCTATAATAAGTGAAAACCACTTCAATATTAACCTTTTTATTTCTGTCTATTCACAGGTATTAAAATGCAAAGACACATAATTGACCAAATGAGAGTGAAAGCCGAGATAGAGTGTGAGAAAGAAATTGCCCATCGGGTAGATTTTATTAAACAAACTTTGCTTGGTTCAAACACACATTATTTAGTGTTGGGGATTAGTGGTGGGGTTGATTCCAGCACGGCTGGACGTTTGTGCCAACTGGCTGTTGAACAACTACGTGCGCAAACCAAGCAAAATTATCAGTTTGTGGCGGTGCGTTTACCCCATAACCAACAGCTCGATGAAGAAGATGCACAGCTTTCCTTAGCCTTTATTCAGCCCGATCAAGTGGTGACGGTCAATATTGCCTCAGCGGTGGATGCGATAAAACTGTCTGTAGATAATGCGATGAGCCATATAAAGGTCAATACAGACGCACATGAAGATTTTGTCAAAGGTAATGTGAAAGCACGAATGAGAATGATTGCTCAATACACTATTGCCAACAAATTAGGTGGTTTGGTGGTTGGTACGGATCATTCTGCTGAGGCCATTATGGGATTTTATACCAAACATGGTGACGGAGCGGCTGATCTAGCGCCACTATTCGGTTTAAATAAAAGACAGGTGAGAGGTATTTGCCAACACCTTGGTGCATCAGAACGTATTTATCAAAAACCCGCAACTGCCGATTTAGAAGAGTTAGAGCCTCAGGCTTTAGACGAAGATAAGTTGGGCGTCTCCTATGAAGCCATTGATGATTTTCTAGAGGGAAAAGAGGTACAACAGCATCATTATGAGAAAATTATCGCCCAATATCAGCGTACTCAACATAAACGTAGTTCTATACCTGTTCCTTCATTTGAGCATAAAAGTCATTAAGCGATAGTCCACTGGTTTATCAAAGGGGAAATAAGATGAGAGTCGTCGAAATATTCTTGGTAGAAGCGCCTCATCAACCGGGAAACATGGCAAAAGTTTTAGCCGTGGTTGGTGGCTTTGGGATCACTGTTGAAGGATTGAACGCGATACGAAGGCTTGAAAAAGATACTATTTGGGAATTAACTATCGAGTATGATGATACCCTCGATATCTGGAACGTCGCGGAAAAAATCAACAAACTTCCGGATACTAAAATCATTGGTCAATCCGACCGGGTGTTTAATCGCCATCAAGGAGGAAAAATCAAAACCATATCCCGTATTGAAATCACCTCCTTAGATATATTAAGAGATATCTACACCCCCGGTGTTGCTAGGGTCTGTCAGGCTATTCAACAAGATATCACAAAAATCAAAGAATTCACCAATAGACAAAATACCGTAGCCATCATAACCAATGGCACCGCAATTTTAGGTTTGGGAGATATTGGCCCCGAAGCGGGTTTACCCGTCATGGAGGGAAAGGCAGCCATATTTTCACAATTGGTCGGCATTTCTGGGGTTCCAATCTTAATTAAAGAAAAAGATCCTTTAAGGCTTATTGAAGTCATTGAAGCGATTTCTCCTTCTTTTGGCGCTATTTTGCTAGAGGATATTAAAGCGCCAGAATGCTTTCAAATTGAAGAAGAATTGATTAAACGAGTGGATATACCCGTTTTTCATGATGATCAGCATGGAACAGCTATTGTTGTGTTAGCGGCTATCATGTCTGCCGCCAGACGTGTGAATGTTGATATTAAAAATAAGGTCTTTGGCCAGATTGGATTGGGGGCCGCTGGTATGGGGATCTGTAGTTTGCTGATTGAATATGGTGTCAAAGATGTTTTAGGGACAGATATAAATGAAAGTGCTTTAAAACGGTTAAGAGCACAGGGGGGAACTCCCGTTAGCCTTGAAGAATTGATGCAAAAATCAGACATTGTGGTGGCAACCACTGGTGTGAAAGGGCTCATCAAACCTGAAATGATCCGAAAAGGACAGATCATTATGGCATTAACCAACCCAGATCCTGAGATAGAGCCTGAAGTGGCTATCGCTCAGGGTGCTATTTTTGCCACAGATGGAAAAACAGTGAATAATATGCTGGCTTTCCCTGGGCTGTTTAGAGGCGTCTTAGATGCGGGAGTCTCTCAAATTCATCACCAAATGAAAATTGAAGTGGCTAAAACGCTTTCTAATTTGGCTAAAGACGATGCCTTAGTGCCTTATGTTTTGAATAAAACAGCACATAAAATGGTTTCTGAAGCGGTGTATCAATTAGCCATTTCACAAAATAACCCCTCTGATCCCAATAAGAATTAGTCAGAAATATAAGCCTGAAGCCAAAGAATGGCATTTCACCGATAGTACGACTAGTATTAAGTCAAAATATATGGTAAATATAGCTGATATCTACACGTCAGACCAGTTTGAAAAAAACTGTATTATTTCGTAGCTGATGCCGAGTTGAGGTTAGCTAAACTGGTCTTTATTTCAGATTTACTCTAGAGACACAAAATGACAATCTATCAAGCACCTATCCAAGACATAAAATTTTTGATTGAAGACGTTTTTGATTTCTATGGCCATTATGCAAAACATCCTGAATATGTTGATGCGACGCCAGAATTAGTCAATATGGTTTTAGAAGAGTGTGGCAAGTTTTGTACTTCAGAATTGGCTCCCTTGTACCAGAGCGGTGATGACGAGGGATGCACCTTAAAAGACGGTAAAGTGACTACGCCTAAAGGTTTTAAAGAAGCTTATAAAATCTATGTTGAGGGCGGGTGGCAATCGCTTTCTCATCCAGTTGAATACGGTGGTCAGGGGCTTCCTCAATCTTTGGGGTTAATCAAATCGGAAATGATGGGCACCGCGAATTGGTCTTGGAGTATGTATCCTGGGCTAACCTTAGGCGCCATGAATACGCTATTAGCTCATGGCGATGAAGAACAAAAACAACGGTATCTAACCAAACTCACCTCAGGAGAGTGGACAGGCACGATGTGCCTTACAGAGCCTCATTGTGGTACAGATCTTAGTCAGGTTAAAACTAAAGCAACACCACAGGCTGATGGCTCTTATCTTATTTCTGGTACAAAAATATTCATTTCAGCGGGAGATCATGATCTAACGGATAATATTATTCATATTGTTTTAGCACGTTTGCCCGATGCACCAGAAGGTATTAAAGGGATTTCTCTGTTTATTGTCCCTAAAGTTCAGGTGAATGCCGACGGTTCTCTTGGTGATTTCAACCAAGTAAATTGTGGCTCCCTTGAACATAAAATGGGCATTAAAGCTTCCTCAACAGCAGTGCTTAATTTTGATGAGGCTAAAGGTTTTTTAATTGGTGAACCGAATAAGGGTATGCGCTATATGTTTACCTTCATGAATACCGCTAGAGTAGGTACCGCATTACAAGGTGTAAGTGCCGCAGAATTAGCCTATCAAAACTCATTACCCTACGCCAAAGAAAGGCTTTCTATGAGAGCTTTAACTGGCCCCAAATACCCTGAAAAAGTAGCCGATCCGTTGATTGTTCACCCAGATGTAAGACGTATGCTGTTGACACAAAAGGCTATCGCAGAAGGGGGGCGTGCAATGGTCTACTATACCTCTAAAATAGTGGACGATATGTCTTTGGCTAAAAATGAGGAAGAATATCAACTATTAGATGAAAAATTAGGTTTTATGACCCCCATTTTAAAGGCATTTTTGACTGAATTAGGTTTTGAATCGGCTAATTTAGGTTTACAAGTGTTTGGAGGCCATGGCTACATCAAAGAATGGGGATTAGAGCAAATAGTTCGAGATACTCGTATATCAACGCTCTATGAAGGGACTACTGGGATACAAGCCTTGGATTTGCTCGGTAGAAAAATCATGCTACAACGTGGGAAGTCCTTAAATATTTTCGCCATGGAAGTTTTAAGATTTTGTAAAAACCATAGTTTGATCTCTGATAATCCGCATAAAAGGCGTATGCATCAGTTTATTTGGCCCTTATCTAAAGCGGTTTTAAATTGGCAGCAATATACTATTCGCTTGGGATTAAAGGCCAAAAATAATCGTGATATTGTTGGCTCAGCTTCTGTAGATTATTTAATGTATTCAGGTTATGTCACCATGGGCTATTTTTGGGCAATGATGGCACAAGTTGCCAACGAAAAAATATCCGAAAAGCCTGACAATATTGAGTTTTACCGCGCTAAGGTCTGCACTGCAGAGTTCTACTTTAAAAGAATATTCCCGAGAATACATGCACTTAGCCAAACTATGATGGAATCACCAGATAGCCTTATGAAAATGAAGTTGGAAGGCTTTTAGTGATAGAAAAAGGATGTTGAAATAACGAGAACTTGTGAGATTGAAAAATTTCTTATCAAAAGTTCTCGTGTTTTCCAGCGGAATTTAACACATTAGCTCTTGGTGACCGTTCGTATTTTTTTTGCCAAAAAAGTTGTTCAGGGCGGGGGCGTTCAAAATTATTTCAAATAAAAACTATCACCCTGAAGGAATCTAATTTAATATTCACATTGTTTTAAACTAATCTCATATCCTATTTATGGCTGCTGCAATAAATTCAACTCTTTCTCTAAAGAATCAAGCAATAGGTATTTTTGATTCAGGGGTGGGTGGGCTCACAGTTGCCAGAGAAATCAGAAAGCTTTTACCCCATGAAGATATCATCTATATAGCCGACTCGGCCAATGCACCCTATGGGCATAAAACCAGTGATTTTATTCAACAACGTAGTCTTTCCATTACCCAAGCTTTAACTTCCTTCAATGTAAAAGCTGTGGTAGTTGCCTGCAATACCGCCACTGTTCATAGCATTGCTATGTTGAGACAAGAGTTTCAATTCCCCATTATTGGTATCGAACCTGGTATAAAACCCGCTATCCTCAAAAGCCAAACTAAAAGTGTCGCGGTGCTGGCAACAGCACAAACCTTAAAAAGTCATTCTTTTCATCAGTTGAAAGAAAGATTCAAACAAGAAGCGCAGATCCATTTGATCCCTTGCCTTAATTGGGTGGAAATTATTGAAGAGGGGGATTTATCTTCTCCTCGATTAATCAAGCAAATTGAAGAAACGCTACAAAGTATTCCTGATAAGTATGTAGATACCTATGTATTGGGCTGTACCCATTACCCCCTTATCAAAATGCATATCCGCCAAATTTTAGGTCACTCAATACAGATCATTGATACAGGTGAGGCGGTTGCGTTAGAAGTGAAAAGACGCTTACAAAATGATGCCTTATTAAAGGATGAAATTACAGATGGATGGGAAAGATTCTACTCCACAAGGGCCTCAGCTGCTGATTGTCAACTTTTGACTGAGATCTGGGGCAAAGAGACAAAAATAGAAAGTTTGAGTATTCAACATCAACCTACTCCCTTTGAAGGTAGTGATGAACGCCGATAAAGCCCCCGTAGCGCCCAAAGTGTTTTTACCTCGAGCGGTTATTGTTTTGAGTCTGGTGTCATTTTTAAATGACTCTGCAAGCGAAATGATCACCCCCTTATTACCCCTCTTCCTGACAGCAACCTTGGGGGCAGGCCCAATGATCATTGGGTTTATTGAAGGTCTTGCAGAAGCTACCGCTAGTTTCCTCAAGTTCTATTCGGGTCGACTGGCGGATAAGGGCTGGCCAGCCAAGAAACTGGTGTTAAGCGGCTATAGTTTATCTAATTTTTCAAGACCATTAATTGGTTTTGCTTTAGGTTGGCCATTTGTTTTGATGATGAGATTTTTTGATCGCATTGGAAAAGGGATTCGCTCCTCACCTAGAGACGCAATTATTTCATCGAGTACAGATACAGCAAATCGAGGTAAAGCCTTTGGTTTTCAACGAGCACTGGATAATCTAGGTGCGATGGTGGGGCCTTTACTGGCTTATATCTTATTGAGTTATCAGGTGCAGTTACAACAGGTGTTTTTCATGTCGGTGATCCCTGGTGCATTGGTTCTTTTGCTCTTATGGTTTGGCTTACCCGCATCGGCTCGGGTGCAAGTCCCCAAAAAATCAATGACTCTACCAAAATGGAGTCAACTCGATGCCCACTTTAAAGGATTATTAGTGGCCAGTGCTGGATTGGCTTTAGCCACAGCTCCCGAAGTTTTCCTGATATTATGGGCGACAGATAAAGGATTGATTTTGAGTTTTGTGCCTTTAGTTTGGGCGGCTGCCAGTACAGGTAAAGCATTGATTTCGATACCTGCTGGTCAATTATCTGACAAACTAGGCAGAAAACCCATCCTCGTTCTGGGTTGGAGCCTGAGAGTTGTCACTTTATTACTTTTGGCTTATTACCCTGTCAGCAATCACTTAATCTGGGTGTTTTTTCTCAGTTACTCAGCTTCTTTGGGATTAACGGAAGGAGCAGAACGTGCGCTAATAGGAGATTTTGCTCCAGAAGACTTCAAAGCATCCGCTTTCGGTCTATATCATATGACCAATGGATTATTTGCATTACCCGGAGCGCTATTGTTTGGGACTGTATGGCAATGGTATGGTGGATCCAATGCCTTTGTTATGGCGGCATTATTAACACTTTCATCCATCGTCCTGCTATCTATCATGACGGCATCTTCCAAATTACCAACATCTAATGGCAACCCAAAATGATGAGTTTAAAAGAAACATTAGGCAATGAAACTTGGTTAAAAGACCATGAGAAGCTGATTAAAGATTTATTCCCAATTCATTGGACGGCAATTGATAAATTAAAAAAGCTAAATATTGGCAAAGGCTTAAAGAAATTAGGTATTGATTATAAAACGGAACAGGAATTTGCTCACATCATGATCTTTTTTGAAAAAATTGGCTTTTTAGAAGCTAAAGATAATTGTGTTAAGGTCTCTACTGAGACAGTAATTCATTAATTATAGATTTAATACTTTTCTCTTCGGTCTATAGATTAATAGGGATTTTTTGGTATAATTAGCGACCTTTTTTAAAATTATTTTCATTCAATATCCCATAAAACTAGCTGAAATCATAATAAACGCTACGAATTAAAGGAAGT
>PCTP01000093.1:0-1577 GCA_002770795.1 Gammaproteobacteria bacterium CG22_combo_CG10-13_8_21_14_all_40_8
CCATGGATCTTATTGCAGAAATGAATTACGATCTGAGCTTTAGTTTTATTTATAGCAAAAGACCTGGTACACCTGCATCTGATTTACCCGATGACGTGCCTATGGAAGTGAAGAAGCAACGATTGGCGATTCTACAAGATCGTATCAACCAGCAATCTCAAGCCATTGCCAGAAAAATGGTGGGCACCGTTGAGCGTGTGTTGGTTGAAGGGATCTCCAAAAAAGATGCCATGGAGTTGCGTGCAAGAACTGAGAATAATCGTGTGGTCAATTTTGAAGGTCCTCACCGTTTGATTGGTGATTTTGTTGATCTTGAGATAACAGAGGCTTGGGCAAATTCATTGCGCGGGCGCATGTTGGCCTAATCCACAATAAAAGAGATCCCATTGACTCAAATAACCAGCCTTGAATTTGAACTTACCCCATTAGATAACCAACAACTTTCAGTACTTTGTGGAAGTTTTGAACGTAATCTTCGGCAAATTGAACGCCGTATTGGGGTTGAAATCAATAATCGCTCCAATCAATTCAAGGTATTAGGTTCCACTAAGAATGCAGAATTAGCACGAGATTTATTAATTGATTTATACAAGGAAGCGACTGACCCTGGAAAATTCAGTGCGGAATTATTGCATTTGGCATTAGCTCAAGCCACCGCAAACAATCAAACTGAGTTTGAAAACGCTGACCAATGGGTCATTAAAACCAAAAGAGGCATGATTCGCCCAAGAGGTGCTCATCAACAAGATTATGTGGCGAGCATTCAAAAGAATGATATTGCCTATGGTATTGGTCCAGCGGGAACGGGAAAAACCTATCTTGCTGTTGCCTGTGCAGTTGATTGTTTGGAACGCCAAGAAGTGCGACGCATTATTTTGACTCGACCGGCTGTTGAGGCTGGGGAAAGGTTAGGTTTTTTACCCGGCGATTTAGCACAAAAAGTCGATCCCTACTTACGCCCATTGTATGATGCACTGTATGAAATGCTCGGCTTTGAAAAGGTCGCTAAACTCATCGAAAAAAATGTGATTGAAGTCGCGCCACTCGCCTATATGCGAGGAAGAACCTTAAACGATGCTTTTATCATCCTTGATGAAAGCCAAAATACCACCAAAGAACAAATGAAAATGTTTTTGACTCGAATCGGTTTTAATTCTCGTGCTGTGATCACAGGGGATATTACGCAAATTGATTTACCCAATGGACAACAATCGGGGTTAAGGCATGCTATTGAAGTTTTAAGTGGTGTTAAAAATATTGCCTTCACTTTTTTTCAATCTGGGGATGTGGTGCGCCATCAGGTAGTACAAAGCGTGGTTGAAGCCTATGAAAAATTTGAAGCGATTCATGGTGGAAACAGACGATGACAAACAATGATGTGAATAATTCAAAAGCGAATGAAGAGATAAACAGGGAAATTTTTGTTGATTTGCAGTTGGCCGTTGATCAAACAGCAGAACTTCCTAGCGCAGAAAATTTTGAAAAATGGGTTAAATTAGCTTTAGTGGGCGCTAACTACCATCAAGATGTTGAAGTGACCATTCGAATTGTTGAGCTTGCAGAGATACAACAATTGA
>PCTP01000093.1:1591-2109 GCA_002770795.1 Gammaproteobacteria bacterium CG22_combo_CG10-13_8_21_14_all_40_8
CATCAAGATAAACCCACTAATGTGCTTTCATTTCCTTTTGAGGCACCTCCAGGTATTGAATTGCCACTAATTGGCGATTTAGTGATTTGCCGTGATATAGTGGTTGAAGAAGCAAAGACACAAGCAAAAAATGTCGAAGCGCACTGGGCCCATATGATCATACATGGAATTTTGCACCTATTAGGCTATGATCATATTGAAATAGATGAAGCTTCTATTATGGAAGCATTGGAAATAAAACTATTGGAATCTTTGGGTATTGCGAATCCCTATGAGATTTCAGCCGTTTAATGACTTAGAAGAGTTAAAATACCATCCTTATGACCTCTGATAAAAATGAACCTCCATCGAGTGGCTGGCTAGATAGAATTACTAGCCTTTTTGAATCCGATCCCAAAGACAGGCAAGCTTTGATTAATATTTTACGAGATGCAGAAAGTCGATCTCTGATCAATGCTGATGCACTGGGTATGATAGAAGGCGTATTACAAGTTTCGGAGATGCATGTGCGCGATGTC
>PCTP01000093.1:2129-2517 GCA_002770795.1 Gammaproteobacteria bacterium CG22_combo_CG10-13_8_21_14_all_40_8
GGTGGTGGTGGAAAGAGATGATCCCATGGATGTTATTTTGAAAACGGCGGTCACATCCAATCATTCTCGATTACCGGTATTGGGTGAAAATCGCGATGATATTGTGGGTATCCTACTCGCAAAAGATCTATTGCAGCTTTATTATAATACTCGTTTGGAGTCTGATTCAAAGCCATACAACATCAGAGATTTCTTAAGACCAGCCGTCATTATTCCCGAAAGTAAACGTCTTGATGTGTTACTCAAAGAATTTCGCCTAAAACGCAATCATATGGCATTGGTGGTGGATGAGTATGGCATTATTTCAGGTTTGGTGACTATCGAAGATGTATTGGAACAAATAGTTGGTGAAATTGAAGATGAAACCGATGTGGATGACGGTGAAGAT
>PCTP01000093.1:2531-2755 GCA_002770795.1 Gammaproteobacteria bacterium CG22_combo_CG10-13_8_21_14_all_40_8
AGCCCTGACTGATATTGAAGATTTTAACCACTACTTTGGCATTAGATTGGAGCATCCTGATATAGATACCGTCGGCGGTTTAGTGATGCAGGCGTTTGGACATCTTCCTGCCCGAGGAGAGTCTGTGAGTATTGATAAATTTAATTTTACAATTTTACACGCAGATAAAAGACGGGTTCGTCAATTAAGGGTTGAAATCAAAGAATCATAAGACTTACCTTATA
>PCTP01000093.1:2785-2927 GCA_002770795.1 Gammaproteobacteria bacterium CG22_combo_CG10-13_8_21_14_all_40_8
CAAGAATTTCTAGGCAGCACGGGTATAAAAGCAAAGTCTTTATAGGGCTAGATCACGAAAAACTATACATATTCAGGTAGATATGATCAAATAGCCATAACAATCACTGAAACCATACATTCTCGGTGGTCTCTGTGTCCTC
>PCTP01000208.1:0-2399 GCA_002770795.1 Gammaproteobacteria bacterium CG22_combo_CG10-13_8_21_14_all_40_8
CTCGGACAGGCTCCTAGGTCGTTATCACTTGGATTGTTCAATTAATTATAGAGGAAAACAGACTGGTATGGCGAAAGAAGACCATATTGAAATGCAGGGCACCGTACTAGATACCTTGCCTAATACAATGTTCCGTGTTGAACTTGAAAATGGCCATATAGTCACGGCTCATATTTCAGGTAAAATGCGCAAAAACTACATTCGTATTCTAACCGGTGATAAGGTTACGGTACAACTCACTCCTTACGACTTAACCAAAGGCCGTATCTCTTTCAGAGCCAGGTAAGCCTAGGTTTTGAACTGGGATTAGTACAGCTTTCATAATCAAATCGATTAAAGACATAATCTGGCTTTTGGCCGGATTATGCCTTTAATATTAATCAACAGTCACGGCTGCTTTACTTAAAATTTCAAAACAGAGCTCATCTTTCTCAGCGTTTAAATCAACTTTAACTTGGCCTCCTTTACTCAGATCACCAAATAATAATTCATCAGCAAGTAATCTCTTAAGGTGTTCCCTGATGATTCGAGCCATTGGCCTCGCACCCATCGCATGATCATATCCTTTAATTGCCAACCAATCTTTGGCTTTATCTGATATCTCTAAGAAAACTTGTTTATCATCTAATTGAGTTTGAAGTTCAACAATAAATTTATCCACAATAGAATGAATTACTTCGGTAGAAAGATGGTTGAACCACACTGTAGCATCAAGACGATTTCTAAATTCTGGAGAAAAAGTCCTATTGATGGCTTCAAAGTTTTTCAAGTTACTAGCACTGATAGTAAACCCAATACCGCCCTTACTAGCCTCTTCAGCCCCAGCATTCGTAGTCATAATTAAAATAATATTTCTAAAATCAGCCTTCCTTCCATTATTGTCAGTTAGAGTACCATGATCCATCACTTGCAATAACAAATTGAAAACATCGGGATGTGCCTTTTCGATTTCATCCATTAATAAAACAGCATGTGGTGTTTTGTTAATGGCCTCAGTCAACAAGCCTCCTTGATCATAACCGACATACCCGGGAGGTGCGCCAATCAATCGAGAAACAGTATGTCGCTCCATATATTCTGACATATCAAAGCGAATTAACTCTATACCTAAACATTTTGCCAGTTGTTTACTCACTTCGGTTTTCCCAACACCAGTTGGGCCCGCTAGTAAGAAAGAACCTACTGGTTTTTCATCAGCTCCCAAGCCGGAACGAGACAGTTTGATGGCAGTGGAGAGCTGTTCAACAGCTTCATTTTGACCGAAAACCACCATTTTCAAATTACGTTCCAAATTTTTGAGAGATTTCTTGTCATCCGTACTGACTGAGTTAGTTGGTATCTTGGCCATTTTAGAAATAATATGTTCGATCTCGTGTATACCAATAATTTTTTTTCTTTTATTCAATTCATGTAATTGTTGGCTCGCACCAGCTTCATCAATTACATCAATGGCCTTGTCGGGTAAATGTCTGTCATTTATATACCGAGCAGATAGATCTGCTGCCGCCCTTAAAGCTGCAGAGGAATATTTCACATTATGATGTATTTCGTACTTTGACTTCAGCCCCTTTAAGATTTGAAAGGTTTCTTCAGTAGTAGGTTCAATAATATCCACTTTCTGGAATCTTCTGGCTAGTGCCCTATCTTTTTCAAAAATACCACGATACTCTTGGTATGTCGTTGACCCCATACAGCGTAAATCGCCAGAAGCCAATAATGGTTTTATTAAATTGGAGGCATCCATAACCCCACCAGATGCTGCACCAGCACCTATAATAGAATGAATTTCATCGATAAAAAGGATGGAACCTTCTTCATCTTTCAGCTGTTGAAGTAGCCCTTTTAAGCGTTTTTCGAAATCGCCTCTATATTTAGTTCCCGCAAGAAGTCCTCCAAGATCCAAACTATAAATTTTTGCATCCTTGATGACATCAGGCACATTTCCATCAAAAATCATTTTTGCCAAACCTTCTGCTATAGCGGTTTTACCAACACCAGCATCCCCCACAAACAAAGGGTTGTTCTTGCGTCGTCTGCATAATATTTGTATGGTTCTTTCTAATTCATCACTTCGTCCAATCAAGGGGTCAATTTTTCCCTGAGCAGCAAGTTCGCAAAGATCTGTAGCATAAGCTTGAAGTGGTTTTAAAGACTCTTTAGACATATTGTTAGCGCTTTGATCCTCTAGGTTATTCACTTCAGTTTCACCAGAGATCTTTGATATACCATGAGAAATATAATTGACTATATCTAAGCGTGTAATTTCTTCTTTATTGAGATAGTAAACGGCTTGTGACTCTTGCTCACCAAAAATGGCAACCAATACATTAGCACCAGTGACTTCTTTTTTTCCAGAGGATTGCACATGAAACACGGCTCTTTGTAACACTCTTTGAAAA
>PCTP01000208.1:2417-11596 GCA_002770795.1 Gammaproteobacteria bacterium CG22_combo_CG10-13_8_21_14_all_40_8
TCACGTTCTGAATCTGTATCAGGTAATAAGGGGGTTGTCTCAGCGATAAATTTTGAAAGTTGCTTATGCAGGTTGGAAATGTTGGCTCCGCAAGAACTTAATACACCCACTGCGACATTATTATCTAACAAAGCAAGGAGCAAATGTTCTACTGTCATAAACTCGTGTCTTTTCTCTCTAGCTTGTTTAAAAGCTAAATTAAGCGTCAACTCTAGATCTTTACTTAACATGAATTTACCTCACTGCTGTTATCACAGACTTACAATTGTTCCATAATTGCCATTAATGGATGATCGTTCAATTTTGCATGTTGATTTACCTGTAGTACTTTCATTTCTGCAATTTCATTTCTATATTGTCCACAAATACCTTTCCCATCATGATGAATCGCTAGCATAATTTTTGTTGCTTCCTCCCGCGATTTTGAAAAAAAGCTTTCTAATATTTCCACCACATAATCCATGGGAGTATAATCATCATTCAATAGTACCACTTGGTACATGGGTGGCTCTTTTAACTCGGGAATAACCTCACTCACATTCTCATGCGAAATCTGTTCCCCCTCTTTCTCATCTCCTTTATCAGAGAGTTTAGTTGAAAATTTATCAACCTGCGTAAAAACCATTATAAAATTCTCTTAATTATTTCAAGCTCTCTAACATATTGACTAATACTTGTTACTCAACGAGAACTTCAATTTTTATGCCAATCTTATGTAATGAACTCATTAAAGCTCAATTACTGAGTGTTTATCATAATATTGGGTAAAATATTCAAATTACAATACACACTATAACGAAAGACGCATTAAAAGTTTAAGTTGTAATCTATTAACTCCTACTCTCATATATATTTGACTCTCTCCACCACCAAAAATTTCATAGAATTGTGAACTAATTCACAATTTGAACAAAAATATTGCTTTTTTTTTCCAATATAGCCAATTTCACTTGTGAAAATTTACTAAGTTGCTATATTTGAATCGTCTATTTGATGCTTATAATCAGCTGTGCATTCGGTTACAAGCACTTGAAAACTGTAGAAAACCATTTCAGCATAAATAACAGATGAGAAAATCTTATGCAAAAAGAAAACGGTACAGTCAAGTGGTTTAACAATGCCAAAGGATATGGATTTATAAAACCAATTGATGGTGGGAGCGATATATTCGCTCATTATTCAACAATTGATATGAAAGGTTACAGAAGCCTTAAAGCTGGTCAGGAGGTTAGTTTCGACTTAACCAAAGGCCCTAAAGGCCAACACGCTGTCAATATTGAATTGTTGATATCCAAGGATTAAAAAAATATCCAGCATCATGCTGGTTACTTTTTGTCTGGCATTTAATCACCCATAAAGCTCTAAAACAGAGGCATGTATTTGCCTCTATCCGCTATTATTTTGCCTGTCAATGTCTGATTTACCCTCAAAATTTAAGAACAGTCTGTCATTTGATTGGTTTTGGCTTATAATACACTCATGAGTTTCATGGTTGAAATTTATATGCTCAAACATTAGCAAATAAAGGATGTCAGAATGTTTAGGTGAACAAGAAGTTAACTAAGAGTATTTCGAGAACTCTACAACCTCTTCAACCCGCCAATCTTTTTGTTTATATTCAGGAAATCAAAATGACTACATCAAAATCTAAAATTATCTATACATTTACCGATGAAGCACCTGCTTTGGCAACGGCGTCATTGCTGCCAATTATAAAGAAATACACACAATTTGCTAACATTGAAGTTGAGACAAAAGACATCTCACTGGCTAGTCGAATCATCGCCCAGTTCTCAGAAGAACTCCCACCCGAACAAAGACAAGCAGATGAGCTAGCTCAATTAGGGCTATTAGTTAAAGAACCTGATGCAAATATTATAAAATTACCCAACATTAGTGCATCAATACCCCAGTTAAATGGCGCCATCAAAGAGTTACAATCACAAGGTTATAACCTCCCTAATTATCCAGAAGCTCCCATCAATGAACAGGAAAAAGCGATACAAGCTAAGTATGCAAAAGTATTAGGTAGTGCAGCGAACCCTATACTCAGAGAAGGCAATTCTGACAGAAGAGTGGCTACTGCCGTTAAAAAATATGCTCAGAACAATCCTCATTCCATGGGTGCTTGGTCACCAGACTCAAAAACCGAGATAGCCGCTATGTCAGAGGGTGATTTTTACGGTAGCGAAAAATCTGTGGTGGTTTCATCCCCCTGCTCAGTTACTGCTAAATTGGTTCAAAAAAATGGCGATGAAACTATCCTTAAAAAAGATCTCAATTTGCTTGCTGATGAAGTTTTAGACTCAGCTGTGATGAGTTGCAAAAAACTGAGAGTATTTTATGAAACACAAATGAATAAGGCTAAAGATGAGGATGTATTACTCTCTCTTCATTTAAAAGCCACCATGATGAAAGTCTCAGATCCCGTTATTTTTGGACATGCAGTCACCGTTTATTTTAAAGATGTTTTCAAGAAACACCAAGCTCTATTTAATGAATTAGGTGTAGATGTAAGAAATGGATTAGGTGATGTTTACAAAAAAATCTCTTCTCTTTCTCAGCAACAAAGAGAAGAAATTGAAAAAGATATTCAAAGCGCCTATGACAGCAGACCAAAATTGGCGATGGTTGACTCTGATAAAGGAATTACCAATTTACATGTGCCCAGTGATGTCATTATCGATGCTTCAATGCCGGCAGCGCTCCGTTCTTCTGGAAAAATGTGGGGAGCAGACGGAAAGTTACACGACACTTTGGCCTTAATCCCCGATCGATGTTATGCAGGTTTGTATCAACAAACTATTCAGTTTCATAAAAAACAGGGTGCATTTGATGTTAAAACAATGGGTGATGTTTCTAATGTTGGTTTAATGGCTCAACAAGCAGAAGAATATGGCTCACACGATAAAACATTCATTATCCAAGAGGATGGTGTTGTACAAATTACAGATTCTAATAATCAAATTTTAATGGAGCAAACTGTAGAACGGGGTGACATATTCAGAATGTGTCAAACCAAAGATATTCCTATTCGTGATTGGGTTAAGTTAGCAGTCAACCGAGCAAAAGCAACTCATTACCCCACAATTTTCTGGTTAGATCCTAACAGAGCACACGATGCAAACTTAATTTCTAAAGTGAATAAATATCTTAAAGACCATGATACCCAAGGCCTTGATATTCAAATCATGTCTCCTAATGATGCCATTGATTTTTCTCTGCAACAAGTTAAGGCGGGTAAAAATGTTATTTCTGTTACAGGCAATATTTTAAGGGATTATTTAACTGATTTGTTCCCCATTTTGGAACTGGGCACCAGTGCAAAAATGTTATCAATAGTTCCTCTCTTAGCAGGTGGAGGATTGTTCGAAACTGGCGCAGGTGGTTCAGCCCCTAAGCATGTTCAACAATTTTTAGAAGAAGGTCATTTGCGCTGGGATTCCTTGGGTGAATTTTTAGCGCTTGCAGTTTCACTAGAAGATTTAGCTACAAAAACTAATAGTCAAAAAATTGCAGTTCTTGCTGGGACATTGAATATTGCCAACGCAAAATTTTTATCAGAAAACAAATCCCCTTCTCGAAAATCTGGCGAAATTGATAACCGCGGTAGCCATTTTTATCTTGCCATGTACTGGGCACAAGCTTTAGCTAATCAAAGTCAAGATTTAGAGTTACAAACTAAATTCCGCCCAGTTGCAGCTTCACTTGAACAAAAAGAATCCATTATAATGGAGGAGTTAAACGGCGCTCAAAATCAAGCTGTAGATATTGGTGGTTATTATCATCCTGATCAACAAAAATTCAATATGGCCATGCGCCCAAGCCAAACTTTCAATACGATTATAAATAGTTTATCCTAATATACACTATGAATAAAGAAGCCCTGATCCCTGGGCTTCTTTATTCATAGTTTTTCATACTAGATTCTGGAACTGTTATCATTTTAGGATAATCAATTTATCCCACTCAAAAAATTCAGAGGTATATCTCTTAATATAGTTGGTATAATTCACCTTTTGGTGGTGCTCCAACAAGGGGCATAGCAAGGGGCATAGCTGCTGCCATTTTCTCTTTGGGTATTTTCCTAACGACTCTATGAGAACTCACAGAATCTCATTTCTCAATGACCGAACACAAACTCTAATTGCCTTTTTGAAAGACTTCACAAGATCCACAACCAACGGAAGATAAAATATATGGCGCAGTTTCATATCTGAGTTATCCCCACGAATTTTTAGGTGAACTCATTGAAAAAAATATGAATAATTTGCTATAAAAAATAACTAAATAAGCCATTGAAAAAATTTATTCTAATATCTCAATTAATTTTTTTCCGATTTCATCATTATTTAAATGACCTCTAAAATCTTCACTTCTCGTTCCTTTAGCCATTAACCAAACATCAACGCCTGTATGTCCATGAGTTGTCCAGCCACTATTGGTGGCGGTATCAAATAGAGATTGTAGAAAAATTTGAGAGGACTTCTCCTCCTTAGGCTGAATTAGCTTGGCTTTATCAAGTTGAACGTCTGATAAAACCAACCCTTGATCTTCGGAAAGCTTTTTGATGTCTGTTCCTTGGGTGAATTTTTTAACCATGGCTGGGATCGAGTATTTTGCATTGGTAAGTGGCACTGGGTTCCAATAATATTCATCATTAGCCCCTAATGACAAACCACCAGTTTCATGATCAGCAGTGACTAACAGCAAAGTATCTGGATGAGTTTTAACATAGTTACTCGCTTTTTGTACGGCTTTAGCAAACTCTTCAGTCTCCCAAACAGTATCTAAAATATCATTATCATGACTGGCCCAATCAATTTGACTGCCTTCAATCATCATCACAAATCCTTTAGGGTTTGTTTCAAGTCTGGCTAATGCCTTATCCATTAAAGAAGACAATGTAATTTGTGTATCTTTTCTATCTAAATAGGGTTTCAAACCTTTTTTAGCGTAAAGCCCTATGATTGGGGCTTTATTATTTAGCAGTTGCATAGAGGCCTCATCTATAGAGATCTGATAGCCTAATTTGCTAAACTTTTTTAGCAAATCATCCTTACCATCCCTAAAGTACTCAATGCCACCTCCTAACATCACATCTAAGATAGGTTTGCCATTTACCTTTCGATCAAGATATTGCTTGGCAATCAAATCGTACTGATGCCTTTCTTCTACAGCGGCTGCAAAAGCGGCTGGTGTTGCATGATTAATCTGAGAAGTTACAACCACACCGGTAGATTTGCCTTTTAAAGCTGCGCGTTCAAATAAGGGAATTAAGGGCTTTTTTTGTGTATCAAAACAGATAGCACCATTATAGGTTTTTTGGCCACAACTTAAGGCAGTAGCTGCTGCTGCTGAATCTGTCACCTCATCTTTTTTATCATAGGGATCGGTACTCACTGATCCTACCAAAAGTTGATCAAAAATAGTTGTTTCAACTTGGGGTGTCTTGGGATCATCTTTAAAATGGCGGTAGGCCGCTATTTGCGCAGGTCCCATGCCATCTCCAATCATAAAAATGATATTTTTAGGGACTACGGTGGCTGATACATTCGTTAAAAAACAACTTAGTATCCATGCAGAAAGTGGCAATCTCATGAGAACTCCTAGGAATAAAATTGGCCTGCACAAGGGCATACATAACAAGAAAAATTAAAAGATGGGAAAATCTATGCCCTCATTGAGAAGACATAGAATGATAGTTTGTCTATTTTAAACTTAGTCCTCAAAACCAAACTGTTGACGCCAATCGGCATCGACAAATTTGGTGAGGTAGTTTCTAATACCATCAGGTAGAACAATCACACAATTTTGTCCAGCTTTGAGTTTTTTGGCTTCTTTAAGAGCCGCCATCATTGCCGATCCTGATGAGCCTCCTACTAAAAGACCTTCATCTTTCATTAGGCGTCTCGCCAATTTAAATGATTCTTTATCATTGGTTTTAACCCATGAATCCACCATGTTTCTGTCTAACACATCAGGGATAAAATCATAACCAATCCCTTCAACCTGATAGGGTTTTATCTCCTCAGGACCTGCTAATAAAGAACCTTCAGGATCAGCGCCCACAATTATGGCATTTGGATAAACTTCTTTGATTTTTTTGGCAACACCGGTTAATGTTCCACCAGTTCCCACGCCCATTACCACCATATCAACAGGACCGTCAACATCATCCACAATTTCTTGACCTGTTCCATAGTAATGAGCCATAGGGTTAGAATCATTACCGTATTGATCGAGGATATGTGCATTAGGAATTTCTTTTTGTAATTTTTTAGCCACACCAATATGAGACGCTGGATCATCCCAAGCTGCTTCAGTCGGTGTTCTTACAATTCTTGCACCAAGAGACTCAATAATAACTTGTTTTTCACGGCTCATTTTTTCGGGTAAAGTAATAACAACCTTATAACCCAATGCAGCACCCGCAAGTGCCAAACCTATCCCTGTATTGCCACTAGTGGCTTCGATCAAGGTATCACCCTTTTTAATACGTCCAGACTTTTCTGCATCCAGCACCATTTGTCGAGCGATACGGTCTTTAGTTGAGCCGCCAGGATTCATAAACTCACACTTTACCAATAAATTACATTCCACTTCATTGGCAAAACTATTCAAACGAACCATGGGTGTATGTCCAATGGTTTCCACAATGTTGTTATAAATCATAATCAGTCTCTTAGTAGTATTTTCAAAACTATTCTCTTATATCCAACCATTATGGCTGGATGCAAAAAAGTACTAGCATTCAGGAACGAGGTTATTCTAAAGAAATTTGGAGGAAAAATGAAGCAAGTCTTAAATATTTACACTGAAGTAAAAAAAATGGCTAGCATTCAAACTCTAATGTGTTGATGAAATAATATCACCATTATTGGGGCCTAAGACTAGGTTTACCTCAACCAATTCGCGTCGCATTGCTTCTGCAAGATCCTTCTCTAAAATGGGGGATACTTCATCAAAAGGAGCCAACAGTTTGTTTACACAATACGCTCTATTACGGCCATGAACCTTACTGAGGTAGAGTGCCATATCCGCTAGTTGCAAGGCTCTTTCCCAACTAAACTCTGCCTCACTCATTTCACAAAATGGCAATGCAATTGCACCAGCAGAAACAGTGATATTTAACTCTTCTGTTCCGGTGCTGATAGGTTCTTTGCCTATTTGACCTAAGATTCTTTGCACCAAACTAGGAATATTTTGAGGGTTGGGTTGCTTAATAAATAATAAGAACTCTTCTCCCCCCCAGCGTAACACCATATCGGAATCACGCATTAAATCGGTTAATCTTTTAGAAATTTCAACAAGTACAGCATCACCTGCTGCATGACCATAAGTATCGTTCACATGTTTGAAATTATCTACATCTAACAGCACTAAATGATCGGGATTAGCTGTATTTCGGTTCCGTCTTTCGTCTATATCATTTCTAGATGCCATTAAGTTTAAAAATGAACGACGATTATAGAGTCCTGTTAATGGGTCTTTAACCGATTGGATCTCCAATTCAGAATTAGCTACTTGAAGCAATTCATTGGTTTTTCTTACCTTTCTATAAAGTATATAGACTAAAATTGCGACCAATATCACCAGAATGGCAACCAACTGAGTCACTCTTTGCTGTAATTTTTTATTCAAAATTTCTGCGTTTTTTACTTGATTTTCACGTTCTAAAAGTTCAATCTTTTTCTGTCGGCTGACAGCATCAAATTGTTCTTGAAGTTTTGCTACCGCATGTTCTCTATCGGACTTAAAAATTTCATCGTTTAAAGTATTTCGGTTATGTAATGCTTCTAAAGCCTCTTTATAATATCCAACTTCTGCATAAAGTTGTGAAAGCTCCTTCCAAGTATCCGCTTCATCTAATTTACTTTTAGAGGCATGGAAAAGTGTTATCGCCGCTTTCACCATATCGGCGCCCTTTTCAACCTCCCCCGACTTCATCAAAGCCAAACCAATATTAATTTTGGCGGTGGATATATAACTTTGTTCACCAGATTTTTCGGAGAATATAAGTGCCTGCTGAGCTTGCTCTGCACTTTCTTTGTAACGTTTTTGACGAAACAAGGAATCAGAAATATTGATTAAGGCAACGGCTTGCGAACGAACCGAATGGCTATCTTTGGCATATTGATATCCATTTAAGTAAGCATCATAAGCTTCTTCCGTCCTCCCAATCTCATCAAATGCATATCCTCGGTTCGTGGATAAAGTAGCTAACATACCTTTGGAACCTGATGCTTGAGCTTTTTCAAAGGCCTGATGATTAAAATCGAGTGCCTTGTCTGGATCTTTTAAGCTTAAATATAGCAAACTAATGTTGTTATATAACATAGATAAGCGTCTATCTTGTCCCTCCCCGGTTTGTTTGACATGTTCCACCGCTTCAAAAAAATGAGTGAGAGCAATCTTAAAATCTCCCATGGTATTTTCTGCTAAAGCTAAATTATTTAAGGCGTATTGAGCAACTTTATGATCTGGAACACTTTCTGCCAACTCCACTGCCTTTCTAAAGAGTTGTATACCCTCTTTATAATTCCCTTTTGATACTAAAACAGACCCTTGCCCAGTCATTCCATCGGCCTCAATAGCTTGATTCTGGTTGTCAATTCCAAGCTTTTCTAGTTTTTTGAAAGTATTCATCGCAAGTTCCAGCGCACCCGTTTCAGTTTGTGCGGTGGCTAAAACATCTAAATATTGATGCCTAAGTTCTACTGAAGAATTTTCTGAGACTTTCGATGAAAACTCCTTTAAAAGGCGCAACGCCTCTTGACTATCCTCATCATTCACGTTTCTGATTTTCTTGATTTCAGCTAAAAGTGTTTTCTCTGAATTTGTTGATGTTTGAGTTTCAGCCTGCAAAACTCCAGCGCTCAAAAAATTTAAAAGAATGAGCGCGATGATGCATGACTGTCGGGTGATAAGGGTCGTTATTTTCAAAAGTAGTTCAACTCAATATGAAAGAGCAAATTATTTTGCTGCCTTTGTTGGGTTTGCCAATGATTTTTTAAATTATATTCTGTACAATAAAACGATATTTTCCTTTGTATCTAAACCCTCGGACAGGCTCTTAGCCTTAAACAAGTTCTTTTTGATAAATCAACCAATATTATCGACCATCTGGTCAAATACTCCAAATTGAGTGGCAAATCTATGGTCAATATACAAACTAT
>PCTP01000208.1:11605-11776 GCA_002770795.1 Gammaproteobacteria bacterium CG22_combo_CG10-13_8_21_14_all_40_8
TTCAATCAATTACCAATTTAATGTGAATGTATTCTACAATCCTCATTGGGATATTCAAACTCTACTGTCGATTGCTTGATTTGATAGGCTTTCAGCAATGCATCAATGTCTCTTCGCAGTTGTTTTCTTTCAGACATGTTCAAGACAGTATTCGTTTTGATATGGGTACTT
>PCTP01000208.1:11806-14542 GCA_002770795.1 Gammaproteobacteria bacterium CG22_combo_CG10-13_8_21_14_all_40_8
ATATGGGTGTCATGGCAAGACTCAATCATCGGTAAATTTTTAAATTTTTGAGTGATTTCCTCTAAATCAATCGAATCGGGAACCGCTTGTAAAAATATCTTCAAGGTTTGCCCAAGCACCTTGATAACATTCCACAAAATAAAGGCTGTAAACAGGATGGATAATAACGGATCTAAGATGGGGACATTCCAGAACATTAAAACCACACTCACTATTAAAACAGCCACCCACCCCAACACGTCCTCTAGCATGTGATAACCCACAACCTTGGCATTTAAGCTGGAGCTGCCATGTAATCTCCATACAGCGATACCATTTACGACTATACCCAATATGGAAAGATAGAGCATCCCTTGCACTTGTGGCATTTCTGGCTCCAATAATCTAGGAATGGCTTCAAATAAAATAACAGTTGAGCCAATGACCAGGACAAAACTATTAATTAGAGCGGCCAGTAATGAAAATCGTCTATAACCATAAGAAAACGCTCGACTGGGCTTTTTCTCGGAAAAATGGCTTAAATACCAACTAATACCTAGCGATAAACTATCACCCAGATCATGTAAAGCATCCGATAAAATAGCCATACTATTGGTCATAATACCACCAATCAATTCAATCACAGTAAATATCAAATTAATGAAAAAGACTGTACTGATATTTTTAGTATCTGTGTGATGATGGTGATGATCCTGAGACATAAAAACAATGAATAGATAAATTTTGGCTAGACTAACAAATATCCAACTAAAATACTATGTTTCAGAAGAATGCTGTTTCAGAAGAATGCTTCAGAATGAGGGCTCTAATGAAGCGAGTCGATTAAATCTTGGTAGTGCTTTTGCAAACGCTTCTCTGAGACAGGCCAAGGCGTTCCTAATTCTTGTGAAAATAGTGAAACTCTAAGCTCTAATAGCATCCAGCAAAGTTTTTCATAATGCATCCATTCCGGTTGCCATTGGTGCATAGCGTTTTTGATCTGGTGAACTTTTTGATCCCAGCTATTCAAAACCTCTATGCTGCTTCTTTCTTTATTCGAAGAATGAGGAAGTTTTTCTAAACGGTTGTTAAGTGACTTTAAATAACGGGGATATTGTTTTAATCTTTCTGGTGACACTTCAAGCAAAAAACCTTTATAAAATAAAGCATCGATCTGTTGTTGTATATCTTTGTAGCTAGCAAGTGCCAAGGGGGTCATGGATTTTTTTAGTGTTCTTCTAAGCTGACTGACTTGTTTGAGGAGCGTATCTACCTCGGTACTTAACTCCGTGACTTGTAACACCAAACTTGAGGTAAGTTTTTGGCTAACTTTTTTAAATTGCGACGCTGCATTAATAATTAGTGAGCCTACTTCTGCCTGAATAACATGCAAAAAAAGTTGCTCAACTAAATTATCCCAACTGCCTAAGGGTGCATAGGACAGACTTAAACTGTTCTTTTGGGGTAGTTTTTTTAGGCAATATTTAAAGGCCTCTACTTGCTCTAAAAAGAGTAAACGAACGGCACCCTGTTGAGTTAAATATTGTGCTTGCTGGTGATTATCCACTAGGCGCACAGCAACAGATTGGCCTTCATCCATCAAAGCCGGCCATTGTTTAATCACAATTCCTGAATGAGAGGTTTCAATGCATTTCAATAGATCTATTTCAGGCCATTGGGTGAGATTGGAAAGGTTCTCAAAAGTGCTTTTTTGAGCTTTAGGTGCTTTACCTACCTTCCAGTTTTGATTTTTGGCCTTTTGTTGAAGTTCAAATAAATCTCGTGATTTTGCTAGAGTCTTACCAGAACCATCGACCACATCAAATAAAATATTCAAATGATTAGGTAACTCTATTTGCATAAACTCCTCGACACTTACCGATACCCCCGTCATTTGTTGTAAATGCTTAACCATCGCTGGATATAAACGTTCTTTACTTGTATCAATCCTTGCCAAAAGTGCATCGGCAAAATCAGGTGCAGGTATAAAGTGTTTTCTGATTCTTTTGGGCAAGCCCTTAATCAAAGCGATCATCTTATCCCTAAGTAAATAGGGAATGGAATATTCAAACTCTGCCATGCTGATACTCGATAATAAACTTAAAGGCACTTTAATGCAGACACCATCTTCTTCATGACCCGGTTCAAAGCGATAACTCATGGGTAATTTAGAACGCCCAACGCTCCAAAAGTTTGGCAGCTCGGGTAATTGATTGGCTTCTTGTTTCAGTAATTCACTCGGCTCGATGATTAACTGTTTTCTATCCTGAGTGTTTGCTTTTTTATACCATTTCTCTAATGCCTTGGCTGACAGGATATGGGCTGGTATTTTTCGTTCTAATAACGCCAGCAATTGGGTATTATCAAGAAGGCGATCTCGACGTCGCACTTTATTCTCTTGTTCTATGACCGTATCTAAGGCTTTCCAAAACGCATGCACTTCTGAAATTCTGGTTTTGAGTTGTCGTTGAATTAACCCTTGTTCTAAGAAACATTGGCGACAAAATTTCGCATCTATTTTTTCATAACTGACCCATTTATCGGCAACCAAAATTAGCCCTAAAATAGACTGTTGCATTCTAGCCACTACAAAGCCTGTTTTTTGACGCCACTGTGGTTCAGAATATTTGGTGTTAATCAGATGGGGAACTACTTCAACGACCCATTGACTATCAATGCTGGCCACTGTTGAAGCAAATAAACGTTGAGTTTCGACTAGTTCGGCGGCCACGATCCATTCTTTGGAGGGATAGCGGA
>PCTP01000245.1 GCA_002770795.1 Gammaproteobacteria bacterium CG22_combo_CG10-13_8_21_14_all_40_8
AAGAACAGTTGGCGCTGGTGTTGTTTCTAAGATTGTTGCATAAGTTGTAACAAGTTTAAAATGCTGTTGAAGTCCTTGTGGCTTCAGCAGCATTAGTTTTTATAGGCCAGTAGCTCAATTGGCAGAGCAGCGGTTTCCAAAACCGCAGGTTGGGGGTTCGATTCCCTCCTGGCCTGCCAGATAAAAAGTACAAACTCGAGCGATGTATGCTTGACAGTGAGTAGGTAAAGAAATGAATGCACAGCTAGAGAAGACCAGTGCGGGACTAGATATGTTTAAATGGGTTCTCGTCGTCGCCATCGTCATTGCCACTATCTGGGGTAACCAATGGGTTGATAAGCAATATGCTGATTTTCCGAGTGCTTACCGTATTTTAGGAATGCTTGCTGCAGGTGCTTTTTCCTTGGCAGTCGCCTTAACGACGACTAAGGGTAAAGTATTTCGTGTTTTTGCAAACGAAGCAAGGATAGAGGCTCGAAAAGTTGTTTGGCCAACTCGCCAAGAAACGATTCAAACCACAATGGTTGTTATCCTTTTTACCATCATCATGGCTTTATTCCTATGGGCTATCGATGTATCTCTTGTCAGTTTGATTGAATGGATCATGGGTCTGGGAGCATAATCGATGGCATTTAGATGGTTTGTAGTACAAGCATATTCAGGTTACGAAAAGAAGGTAAAAAACCTACTTGAAGAACGTATAAAACTCTATGGTTTAGAAGATAAGTTCCAACAGATCCTCGTGCCAACGGAAGAAGTCGTTGAAATGCGTGCTGGAAAACGCCGTCAAAGTGAGAGAAAATTTTTTCCTGGTTATGTTCTAGTCGAAATGGAATTAGATGATGCGACTTGGCACTTAGTGCGTGAAACGCCAAGAGTGCTTGGCTTTATTGGAGGTACGGCTGAGAGGCCAGCGCCCATTAGTCAAAAAGAAGTCGATATGATTTTAAATCGTTTGCAAGCATCTTCTGATAAGCCAACCAATAAAATTGTATTTGAGCCAGGTGAAGTTGTTCGTGTAACAGACGGTCCGTTTTTGGATTTCAATGGCGTTGTCGAGTCTGTCAACTACGAAAAGAATCGTTTGCATGTCTCTGTTTCTATTTTTGGCCGCTCAACACCCGTTGAATTAGATTTCAGCCAAGTAGAAAAAAGCTAATCGATATGATATATAAGGCTCCGTGTTTGGGGTCTTTAGGGATAAATTTTTCTTCAATTGGATTGATTTTAACACGGGGAGCCGCGAGGCGTTCGCACCCGAAGAGAGGTAATTATGGCCAAGAAGGTCACCAAGTACATTAAGCTACAAATTAAGGCTGGTTCAGCCAATCCTAGTCCTCCAGTTGGACCTGCATTAGGTCAACATGGTGTTAACATCATGGAATTTTGTAAAGCGTTCAACGCGGCTACAGATAAATTGGAAAAAGGTCTCCCTACTCCTGTTGTTATTACTGTTTACAGTGATAGAAGTTTTACCTTCGTAACCAAAACAACACCTGCTTCAGTCTTGTTGATGAAAGCGGCTGGTGTTGCTAAGGGAAGCAGTGTACCAAACAAGAATAAAATTGGTAAGGTCACACACGCTCAATTAGAAGAAATTGCAACAACTAAACAGCCTGATTTAACAGCTGCCAGTTTAGACGCGGCAGTTAAAACAATTGCAGGAACAGCCCGTTCTATGGGTCTGGAAGTCGAGGGTTAAGATCATGGCAAAATTATCTAAAAGAGCGAAAATGATCAATGAGAAAATTGATCAGCATAAAGTTTATGACGTGTTAGAAGCTTTTCAACTCATTAAAGAGGTTTCTACCGTTAAGTTTTTAGAAACCGTTGAAGTCGCAATCAATCTAGGCGTTGACCCTAGAAAATCAGATCAAGTGGTTCGTGGTGCTGTAGTGTTACCTAACGGAACAGGCAAAACTGTTCGCGTTGCCGTATTTACTCAGGGTGCTGCTGCCGAAGCTGCTAAAGAAGCTGGTGCTGATTTAGTGGGTATGGAAGATTTAGCTGACCAAGTTAAAAAAGGTATCATGGATTTTGACGTGGTCATTGCGAGTCCAGATGCGATGCGCGTTGTTGGTCAGTTAGGCCAAATCTTAGGCCCTCGTGGTTTAATGCCAAACCCTAAAACTGGTACGGTAACTCCTGATGTAGCTCAAGCGGTTATTAACGCGAAAAGCGGCCAAGTTCAATATAGAACAGATAAATCCGGCATTATCCATGCGGGAATTGGTAAGGTCAATTTTGAAAACGAAGCATTGAAGACTAATTTAGAAACCTTATTGATTGCATTAAATAAAGCCAAGCCTTCTAGTGCTAAGGGTATTTATTTAAGAAAGATTGCTGCTTCTTCAACAATGGGTCCTGGATTGCAAGTTGATCTGAGCACATTGAAGTTAAGAGACTAAATAAAAGAAGCATATGATTTCATATGCTTTAATTTCTTTGGGTTGTTTCTGTCTTTAGATTTGAAGCAACCGTCAAAGACCGTTGGTGTTTTAGTGCTTTAATGATTAGAACTTAATGTCCAACGCAGACGGTGGAGCCCACACAAAGGTTCTCCGTAAGGCGAGTATCTTATCAAATTTGATGTTGATACTTTATTTGACCAGTTTAACTGGTTGTTTTCAGGAGGTAAGCGAAGTGGCACTTTCACTGAATGGTAAGAAAGCCGTTGTTGCTGAAGTCAACGAGATCGCATCGAGTGCAGTTTCTGCAGTTGTTGCTGAATATCGTGGTGTTTCTGTTAGCGACATGACGGCACTTCGAGTTAAAGCTCGCGATGCTGGCGTTTATTTACGAGTTGTTCGTAATACTCTAGCCAAAAGAGCTGTGGAAGGAACTGAGTTTGCTTGTATGCAGGAAGTTTTTACCGGTCCTTTAGTATTTGCTTTTTCAATCAATGAACCGAGTGCAGCAGCACGCATCATTCAAGATTTTGCAAAAACAAATGACAAAATAAAAGCTACAGCTGTTTCTGTTGGTGGTAAATTATTAGGTCCTGAGCAAATTGCTGCAGTTGCTAAGTTACCAACCAAAGATGAAGCACTGGCTTCCCTCATGTCTCTAATGTTGGCACCTGTGACTAAACTTGCAAGAACTCTTAATGAAGTTCCTGGAAAGTTGGTTCGTACAGTTGCTGCTGTTAAAGATCAAAAGCAGGCAGCCTGAGTATCTAACCTATTTTAATTTTTTACATTGGTACATTTGTACAGTTCCAGGAGAACCAAAATGGCATTATCAAAAGACGATATTTTAAACGCAATTGCTGAAATGAGCGTAATGGACGTTGTTGAATTAATCGCAGCAATGGAAGAAAAATTTGGTGTTACAGCTGCAGCAGCAGTAGCAGTTGCAGCTCCAGCAGCTGGTGGCGATGCTCCAGCCGCTGAAGAACAAACTGAATTTAACGTAGTTATGACTAGCTTTGGTGCTAACAAAATTGCTGTCATTAAAGCAGTTCGTGGTATTACTGGTTTAGGCTTGAAAGAAGCTAAAGACATGGTAGAAGGCGTTCCAGCTACAGTTAAAGAAGGCGTTGACAAAGCAGAAGCAGATTCTTTAATCAAGCAATTGGTTGAAGCTGGTGCTACTGCAGAAGCGAAATAATTTATTTGGCTTTTAGACATAAGTCGTTGTAATATCGGCGATTGGCTGGTGGGTTTTCCTCCAGCCTTTTGCCGTTTATCCGTTGAGATTTTTTAACGGAAGAAAGTATTGGCTTTATTCCTATCGGATGTAAAGTTATTTTAGAACCCATAAGGGTTTTGAGCGTTATCAAAGCGAGCTACCTGAGGACCCCCGATGACCTACTCATATACTGAGAAGAAGCGCATCCGCAAGGATTTCGGCAAACGTTCTGCCAACACAGAAGTGCCTTACTTATTAGCTACCCAGCTAGAGTCTTACCGCGGATTTCTTGAAGACGACAAAGTAAATGGCAAAAACTCTGGACTGAGCAGTGCATTTGATTCTGTATTTCCTATTACCAGTTTTTCTGGTAATGCTTCATTGGAATTTGTTAGTTATACATTAAGCAAACCCGTCTTTAATGTCAAAGAATGTCAGATCCGTGGTGTCACTTATGCCGCGCCATTAAGAGTTAAAATTCGACTGATCATTAAAGATAAAGAATCCAAAACAGGTGCAATTAAAGACGTAAGAGAACAAGAAGTCTACATGGGCGAAATGCCTCTGATGACCGAAAATGGGACTTTCGTGATTAATGGTACAGAACGAGTCATCGTCTCTCAATTACACCGTTCTCCTGGTGTATTCTTTGATAGCGATAAAGGCAAAACTCATAGCTCTGGTAAATTACTTTATTCTGCACGAATCATCCCTTACCGTGGTTCATGGCTAGATTTTGAATTTGATCCTAAAGATTTGTTGTACGTGAGAATTGACAGACGTAGAAAATTACCTGCAACTGTTGTATTGCGTGCCATGGGATACAATACCAAAGAATTGTTAGACATTTTCTTTGAAAGTGATGTTTATACAATGAATAAAGATGAGTTCCAGATGGAATTGCATCCAGAGAGATTGCGTGGAGATACCGCAACTTTTGATATCATGGATGCCAAAGGTAATGTTATCGTCGAATTTGGTCGTCGAATTACCACAAAGCACATCAAGGCCCTTGAGAAAGCAAAACTTAAAAAAATCACAGTACCTAAAGAATATTTATATGGAAAAGTACTGGCAACAGATTTAGTCGATGAAAAAACAGGTGAAATTCTGTTTGAGGCTAATACGGAGTTTTCTGAAGACAATATTGAGACTATTCTTGAAAAAGGTATCAAAACCTTCAAATGTATCTATACCAATGACTTAGATAATGGTTCATTTATTTCTGACACATTGAGAATTGATAGTTGTCAAACAAGACTAGATGCATTGGTTGAAATTTATCGTATGATGCGTCCTGGCGAGCCGCCAACGGAAGATGCTGCAAACACTTTATTTGAAAATCTTTTCTTTAACGAAGATCGTTATGATTTATCGAGTGTAGGCCGTATGAAATTCAATCGCCGTCTAGATAGAGATGAGATTGAAGGAAAGGGCATTTTAGAGCCAGAAGACATTGTCGATGTGGTTAAAGTGTTAATTGCCATACGAAATGGTAACGGTACTATTGATGATATCGATCATTTGGGTAATCGGCGTGTTCGTTCGGTTGGTGAGATGGCTGAAAATCAATTCCGAGTTGGTTTAGTTAGGGTTGAGCGAGCAGTTAAAGAACGCTTGAGTATGGCTGAATCAGATAATCTGATGCCTCAAGATCTGATTAATGCGAAACCTGTTTCTGCCGCAGTGAAAGAATTCTTTGGTTCCAGTCAGTTATCTCAGTTTATGGATCAGAATAATCCGTTATCTGAAGTCACTCACAAGCGCCGTATTTCAGCCTTAGGCCCCGGTGGTTTAACCCGTGAACGCGCAGGCTTTGAGGTTCGTGACGTACATCCAACACATTATGGTCGTTTATGTCCTATTGAAACACCTGAGGGTCCAAACATTGGTTTGATTAACTCTTTGGCTGTTTACTCAAAGACTAACCATTATGGATTTATTGAAACGCCTTACCAGAAAATAGAAAATGGCAAGTTAACTGGCGTAATTGATTATCTGTCAGCAATTGATGAGAAAGATGTTTTAATTGCACAGGCGAACGTTGGCGTAGACGGTGAAGGCAATCTTTCTGATGCTCTGGTTGCCGCTCGAAAAGATGGTGAATTTGTGATGGTGACGCCTGATCAAGTACATTATATGGACGTTTCATCACAGCAGATCGTATCTGTTGCAGCTGCATTGATTCCGTTCTTGGAACACGATGACGCGAACCGTGCGCTGATGGGTTCTAACATGCAACGTCAAGCCGTACCAGTTTTACGCGCTGAAAAACCTGTTGTCGGAACAGGCATGGAAAGAACTGTAGCCGTTGACTCGGGTGTAACCGTTATTGCTAAACGTGGTGGAACCATCGATTTTGTTGACTCAAGTCGAATTGTGGTTCGAGCCAATGATGACGAAGTAGAAGATGGTGCTGCTGGTGTTGATATCTACAGTCTGACTAAATACACACGTTCTAACCAAAATACCTGTATCAATCAGAAAGCCATTGTACACACGGGTGATATTGTTGCTCGTGGAGATGTGTTGGCAGATGGCCCATCGACAGATCTTGGAGAGTTAGCACTGGGACAAAATATGAAGATCGCCTTCATGCCTTGGAACGGTTATAACTTCGAGGATTCTATTCTTATCTCTGAAAGAGTGGTCAAAGAAGATCGATTCACCAGTATCCATATTCAAGAGTTAACCTGTATTTCACGAGATACTAAGTTGGGCTCAGAAGAGATTACCTCTGATATTCCAAACGTTGGTGAAAGTGCACTATCAAAGTTGGATGAGTCAGGTATTGTATACATTGGTGCTGAAGTTAAACCAGGCGATATTTTAGTCGGAAAAGTGACACCAAAGGGTGAGACTCAATTAACACCAGAAGAAAAATTGTTGCGAGCAATCTTTGGTGAGAAGGCTTCTGATGTAAAAGATACTTCATTACGAGTTTCTGGAAGCACTTACGGAACAGTGATCGATGTTCGCGTCTTTACTCGAGATGGTATCGAAAAAGATTCACGTGCTTTAGAAATTGAAGCCGCAGAAGTTGCTAGAGCAAAGAAAGACTTAAATGATGAGTTTAGAATTGTAGAAGAAAATATCTATATGCGGGCTCAAGTCATTTTGTTAAATGCTGTAGCAGAAAAAGGCTCTGGTGGACTTAAAAAAGGTGCAACTATTACACAGGAATATTTAGAGAGTATTCGTCAACAAGACTGGTTATCTATTATTTTACGTGATGATGAAGCACAACAAAAACTTGAATCATTGGCAAACTATCTTGAGTTACAAAGAGATGTTTACGATCAACGATTTGAAGAGCAGAAAAGAAAAATAACCCAAGGTGATGACTTAGCGCCTGGCGTACTGAAAATTGTCAAAGTGTATATGGCGGTTAAACGTTATATTCAACCTGGAGACAAAATGGCAGGTCGTCATGGTAATAAGGGGGTTATCTCTCTGATTGTACCCATTGAAGATATGCCTTATGACGAGGACGGTGAGCCTGTCGATGTGGTGTTGAACCCACTAGGCGTACCATCCCGTATGAATATAGGACAGGTTTTAGAGACACATTTGGGCTGGGCTGCAAAAGGTTTAGGTATCAAAATTGGTCGTATGCTGGATGAGTCTAGAGAGCGTGTACAATTACAAGGTTTCTTAGACAAGATTTACAACCATGGTTTTTCTCAGAAAGTGGATTTAGATTCTCTTTCAGATAAAGAGTTCTTCAACATGGCCGAAAATCTACGTGGTGGTGTGCCAATGGCAACGCCAGCATTTGACGGTTGTAAAGAAGAAGAAATGAGAGCAATGCTAGAACTGGCTGATTTGAGCACTACGGGTCAATGCTGGTTATATGATGGCCGTACTGGTGATAAGTTTGAACGTCCTGTAACAGTGGGATACATGTATATGTTGAAGTTGAACCACTTGGTTGACGACAAAATGCATGCTCGTTCAACTGGCTCTTATAGTTTGGTGACACAACAACCACTCGGTGGTAAAGCGCAGTTTGGTGGACAACGTTTCGGTGAGATGGAAGTGTGGGCTCTAGAAGCTTATGGAGCAGCTTATACACTTCAAGAAATGTTGACGATTAAATCTGATGATGTCAACGGTCGTACGAGAATGTATAAAAATATCGTTGATGGTGACTATAGAATGGAACCTGGCATGCCAGAATCATTCAATGTACTGGTGAAAGAAATTCGATCACTAGGTATCAACATTGAGTTAGATGACGACTAGCGTTCTGCACCGCTGGAGAGTCAATATATGACTCTCCACCTTTGTCAGTAAAACCATTTATCTTTGAGGAAGCCAAATAGTGAAAGACTTACTTAATTTCATTAAACAACAGAGCAAAACAGAAGAATTTGATGCGATTCGCATCGGACTCGCTTCGCCCAACCTAATACGTTCTTGGTCATTTGGTGAGGTTAAAAAACCTGAAACCATCAACTACCGTACTTTTAAACCAGAACGTGATGGCTTGTTTTGTGCTCGAATTTTTGGACCTGTAAAAGACTATGAATGTCTTTGCGGTAAATATAAGCGCCTCAAACATCGCGGAGTGATCTGTGAGAAATGTGGTGTTGAAGTCGCGTTAACTAAAGTTCGACGCGAAAGAATGGGGCACATTGAACTTGCTAGCCCTGTAGCACACATTTGGTTCTTAAAATCATTACCTTCACGTATCGGTCTGTTCTTGGATATGACTTTGCGTGATATTGAAAGAATTCTGTATTTTGAAGCCTATGTTGTTATTGAACCTGGTATGACAACCCTTGAAGCTGGGCAATTACTTTCTGAAGAAACCTATTTAGATGCCCTTGAAGAATTCGGTGACGAATTTACCGCACAAATGGGCGCAGAGGCTATCCGTGCATTATTGCTGGATATGAATCTTCAAGAAGAGATCTCCACGATGCGTGAAGAGATCCCTGTGACAAATTCAGAAACTAAACTCAAAAAATTGGGTAAACGTTTAAAACTTCTTGAAGCATTCCAAGAGTCTGGGAACAAGCCTGAGTGGATGATCATGGAAGTACTTCCTGTGTTACCACCCGATTTACGTCCGTTAGTACCGCTTGATGGTGGTCGTTTTGCAACTTCTGATCTTAATGATCTATACCGTCGAGTCATTAACAGAAACAACCGCCTAAAGCGCTTATTGGATTTGAATGCGCCAGATATTATTGTGCGTAACGAAAAACGTATGTTGCAAGAAGCCGTAGATGCCTTGTTGGATAACGGTCGACGTGGACGAGCAATTACGGGTTCTAACAAAAGACCATTAAAGTCTTTAGCAGACATGATTAAAGGTAAGCAAGGTCGATTCAGGCAGAACCTATTGGGTAAACGTGTGGATTACTCGGGTCGTTCGGTGATCGTGGTTGGACCTACTCTCCGGTTACATCAATGTGGTCTTCCAAAAAAGATGGCACTTGAGTTATTCAAGCCCTTTATTTTTGGTAAGTTAGAAATGCGTGGTTTAGCCACCACCATTAAAGCTGCCAAGAAAATGGTAGAAAGAGAAGAAGCCGTTGTTTGGGATATTTTGGATGATGTGATTCGTGAACATCCCGTGATGTTAAACCGTGCGCCTACTCTTCATAGATTAGGTATTCAAGCCTTCGAACCTGTCTTGATTGAAGGTAAAGCAATTCAGTTACATCCGTTGGTTTGTACTGCATTCAACGCCGACTTTGACGGTGACCAGATGGCTGTGCATCTGCCGTTGACGCTAGAAGCGCAGTTGGAAGCTAGAACATTAATGATGTCCACCAACAACATATTAGCACCAGCAAGTGGTGAGCCTATTATCGTTCCTACACAGGACGTGATATTAGGTCTTTATTATATGACAAGGGAAACCATCAATGGTAAAGGCGAGGGCATGGTATTTGCCAGCCCACAAGAAGCCATGAGAGCTTATCGCAATGGTGTTGCTGAATTGCATGCAAAAGTAAAAGTGCGATTGGCAGAAACAATTCGCCATGAAGATGGGACTGAGGAAGATCGAATTAGTATCGTAGATACCACGGTGGGTCGTGCTTTATTGCATGATATTTTACCCAAAGGTATGCCTTTTGAAGTCATTAACCAAATCATGACGAAAAAGACGGTCTCTGGTGTGATTAACAGCTGTTACCGACGTTTAGGATTAAAAGCAACCGCTATATTTGCTGACCAACTCATGTATTCCGGCTTCTATTATGCAATGAGATCTGGTGCCTCCGTTGGTTTGAACGACATGGTGATCCCTGACTCTAAGCAAGCTATTGTTGAAGCGGCCGAAGCAGAAGTCCAAGAAATTGATGAACAGTACAACTCTGGTTTAGTGACGCAGGGAGAGCGCTATAACAAGGTGATCGATATTTGGTCTCGTACCAATGAAAAAGTCGCCAAAGCCATGATGGATAACCTATCCGTTGAAACCGTGATTGATAAGAGTGGCCAAGCGGTACAACAACCATCATTCAATAGTATTTATATGATGGCCGATTCCGGTGCGAGGGGTTCTGCCGCTCAGATCCGTCAGTTAGCGGGTATGCGTGGTTTGATGGCCAAGCCAGACGGTTCTATCATTGAAACGCCTATTAAAGCGAACTTCCGTGAAGGTTTGACGGTACTTCAGTACTTTATCTCTACTCACGGTGCGCGTAAAGGTTTGGCGGATACGGCACTTAAAACAGCAAACTCAGGATACTTAACACGACGATTAGTGGATGTGGCTCAGGATCTAGTCATTACCATGCCTGATTGTGGAACAGAAAGAGGCTTGTTAATGAAGCCTTTAATCGAAGGTGGCGATGTTGTTGAACCTCTACGCGAACGAGTATTGGGACGTGTTGTTGCAGAAGATATTTATATCCCTGGCACAGAAACTATTCTTGCTCCAGTTGGCACCTTATTAGATGAAAGTTGGGTGAAGAAATTAGACGAAAATAGTGTGGATCAAGTGATCGTTCGCTCGGTAATTACTTGCGAAAGCCGTAAGGGTGTTTGTTCATGTTGTTATGGACGTGATTTGGCGCGTGGCCATTTAGTGAATGCGGGTGAAGCGGTGGGTGTTATTGCTGCACAATCTATCGGTGAACCTGGCACTCAGTTAACCATGCGTACCTTCCATATTGGTGGTGCTGCATCTCGTCAATCTGCCGAAAATAATGTTCAGGTGAAGAATGCTGGTATTGTTAAATTACGCAATGCTAAATTAGTCCAGAAAAGCGATGGCAAATGGATTACCGTATCCCGCTCTGTTCAGTTAACCGTTATTGACTCCTTCGGTCGCGAAAGAGAGCATTATAAAGTGCCTTATGGTACAGAGGTTTTAGTGGCAGAGGGGACTAAGGTTGAGGCTGGTACAGTTGTCGCAAACTGGGATCCCCATACTCACCCAATTATTACCGAAGTAGCTGGTCGATTAAAGTTAGTGGATGTAATTGAAGGCATCAACATGACTCGCCAGTTTGATGATCTCACTGGATTGTCTTCTTTAGTAATTACTGAATCAGCTCAAAGAGCGGGTAAAGGGACTGAGCTTCGCCCTATGGTAAAGCTGGTTGATGATAAAGGGGAGTCGTTAAAAATTGCTGGTACGGACATGCCTGCTCAATATAACTTACCACCGAATGCCATTATTAACTTGGAAGATGGTGCGTTGGTGAATATTGGTGATGCGGTTGCCCGTATTCCTCAAGAATCATCAAAAACTCGTGATATTACGGGTGGTTTACCTCGAGTAGCAGACCTATTTGAAGCGCGTCGTCCTAAAGACTCCGCGATTCTTGCTGAAGTCAGTGGAACGGTAAGTTTCGGTAAAGAGACAAAAGGTAAAAATCGTTTAGTCATCACGCCAGCAGAAGGCGAAGCTTACGAAGTGTTGATTCATAAATGGCGTCATATTGGTGTGTTTGAAGGTGAGCGCATCGAGAAGGGTGAGATTGTCTGTGATGGTTCTG
>PCTP01000225.1:0-814 GCA_002770795.1 Gammaproteobacteria bacterium CG22_combo_CG10-13_8_21_14_all_40_8
GGATGACGATGTGCAGAGTGTTTTGTTGATTGGTCATAATCCCGCTTTTACAGATTTCTGTAATAAGATATCCGATGCTAACATCCCTAATATTCCAACTTGTGGGTATGTTCAATTAGAATATCATCTGAATTCTTGGTTTGATATTAAAGCTAATTGCGCTGAATTAATTGAGTGTATTAAGCCTAAAGATACCTGATTATGAATAGCTTAATTGTTTATCATCCATCATATTCCTTTGTATTAAAATCAGTATGACTGAACATTAGAACATATAATTTGAATTAAGTATTATTATGGATAGGGTAGTGGTTACACCACTTAGGTTCCACACTACATCGGTGTTATTAATAGTTAGAAAACAACATTCAGTTTTTGGGGAGCTATTTTGCAACAATATTATGCCACCATTGATTTAGGATCGAATAGTTTTCACTTGCTAACAGCTGTTCTTGAACACGATGAGATTAAAATTTTAGAATCACTCTCTGAGCAAGTGATGCTTGCTGAAGGATTGAGTAAGTCTGATGGTATTACCCAAGAAGCCATGCAAAGAGGAATTGACTGCCTTTCTCGATTTTCACAAAAAATCACTCAAATACCTAAGACCAACATGCGAATTGTTGGAACAAACACCTTACGTGCCGCAGTTAATGCACGAGAATTTGTAAAAATTTTGGAACAGATGCTTGAAGTTGAAATCGAAATTGTATCTGGGATTGAAGAAGCGCGATTAATCTTTTTAGGTGTTAACCACAGTTGGAGTTCTTTAGATGCTCGTGATAAACATTTGGTGATTGATATTGGCGGGGGA
>PCTP01000225.1:925-9331 GCA_002770795.1 Gammaproteobacteria bacterium CG22_combo_CG10-13_8_21_14_all_40_8
ATAAAAACTGGAAGTTTGCCATAGGGTCTGCAGGTACTTTTAAAGCACTTGAAAACATATTGAAAGAGAACCAACTCACTTCAGAAGGTATTAACCCTTCAGGTTTAAAGGCGCTGAAAAAGTTGTTGTTACAATACACACATATGGATCAGATTGAACTAGCAGGGCTTAAACCCTCCAGACAAAAAAGTATTTTACCCGGGCTCGCTATCGCTCTCGCCATTTTTGAAGCCATGGAAATCAAGGATATGCAAATCTCTAGAGGTGGTTTACGAGAAGGGATTCTGTATGATTTATTAGGTCGCGTTCATAATGAAGATGTGCGAGCAAGAAGCGTTACCGCTATTCGTAAAAGATATCAGAGTAATTCTCATCATCCAAGAATTATGAGTAAAACAGCTGAGAAACTGCTTAAAAAACTACATTGTGAACAAGATATGCAGCTTGAGCTCAGCAGTCAACAACTTGTCCATTGGGCTTCCCAAACTTGTCAGATTGGATTGGCCATTAACCATAGTCAATATCATATTCATAGTGCCTATCTACTGGAACATAGTGAATTGAATGGATTTTCACTCAAAGATCATAAGTTATTGGCTGTAATCGTTGCCAATCATAGAAGAAAGTTAAACCTACAACTTGTAGAGAACCTACCTTATTCTGAATCACAAAAGCGTCAAGTAATGGCTGTGATAGTTATTGTTAGACTGGCACATATTTTGGTTCAAGCAGGTCAAATTGAGTCCCTTAAAAACATCAGTTTGCAGATAACTTCATCTGAAATCAAGTTATCTGGCACAATGAAATGGCTTAAAAAAAGACCCTTAATACATCATGCTTTGCTATTAGAAAAACAATATTGGGAAATAACTAAGATTAGCTTTATACTGAATTTCGCTACTAAATCCAACATCGCTGTGGCTCAGTAAAAAATGAATACTTACTGAAACTGGATTGGCATCGACGCAACGACAAAGGGCGCTAAATTTTGGAAAGATGCAGAAGCAAAAGGAGGATGTGCATTCGTATTGCTCACAGGATACCAATAAATGGCTTAACATAGTATGATAGGAGGGATGTCTAATTACTAACCCTCCTAATGAACTCTATCCAAAAAAAACCATCTCAACACCTCTCTGATTTCGAACAATTGGCTTCCGATATCAAAAAATGGGGACAGGTTCTAGGGTTTCAGCAACTAGGTATTTGTGATGTTGAACTGAGTGAGCATGAGCCCTTATTGCAAACTTGGTTGAATAATGGCATGCATGGTGAAATGGAATATATGGAAAGACACGGTATGATGCGTTGTCGTCCATCCGAATTAGTGCCAAATACTATTCGCGTGATTTGTGCCAGAATGGATTATTTACCTGCGGATGCTAAATTTTCTCAGATCTTGGCGGATGATAAAAAAGCTTTTATTTCTCGTTATGCCTTGGGAAGAGATTACCACAAGTTATTGAGGAAAAAACTGCAACTTTTAGCGACTCAGATAGCGGATAGAGTAGGGGAGTTTGGTTATCGAGTATTCGTCGATAGTGCCCCCGTATTGGAACGGCCTTTAGCCACAAAAGCAGGATTAGGTTTTACAGGCAAACATACTTTGCTGATCAATAAACAAGCCGGTTCTTGGTTCTTTTTGGGAGAAATATTTACAGATCTACCCTTACCTACAGATGGAGCGATTGATGAAGGTTGTGGTGAATGCTCTGCTTGTATCCATATTTGTCCCACTCAAGCGATTGTCGCCCCCTATGTGATTGATGCAAGACGTTGTATTTCTTATTTAACCATCGAATTAAAAGGCAGTATACCTGAAGAGTTTAGGTCACTTCTGGGAAACAGGATTTATGGTTGTGATGATTGCCAATTGACTTGTCCATGGAATCGTTTTGCTTCATTAAGTCTTGAGGATGATTTTAAACCGCGCAATGATTTTGCTGATATTGAGTTATTAGAACTGTTTCAATGGACAGAGAGCGGGTTCTTGCGAAGAACGGAAGGATCTCCAATACGAAGGATTGGATATGAAAGTTGGCAACGAAATATTGCCGTAGCATTGGGCAATGCTACTTATGCAGAAACAATCGTTGCGGCTCTCCATAAAAAGTTGCATCAAGCTTCAGAACTCGTTTCAGAACATATTCATTGGGCAATTGCAGAACAAAAAGCAAAAAAAACCAAACAACCACAGAAATTAATTCAAGTGATTCAAAAAATGTTACCTAGAGATGCATAACTGAAGTCAATCATTCTTGAGTTTTAATGAAATCATACTGAATATAGGATTGAACAAATGACAAACTTTGACGTTTTTAACGGAGATGCAGATGGTATTTGCTCATTAGTGCAACTGCGTTTAGCAGAACCAAAATCCTCTGTTTTGGTCACTGGTGTTAAACGTGACATTGAGTTATTACAACGGGTTGAAGCTCAATCTGGTGATCAAGTGGTGGTATTAGATATTTCTATGGATAAAAATATGACTGCTCTGATGGAGCTTTTGGATAAAGAGGTGAATGTAGTTTATGCAGATCATCACCAATCTGGCATTATACCCAATCATAAAAACCTTCAAGCCTATATTGATACTTCAGCCAACACTTGCACCGCTTTGATTGTTAATCAATCTCTTAACAATCAATATGCCGAATGGGCGGTGACCGCAGCTTTTGGTGATAATTTATTTGAATCAGCCTATCAGCTTGCAACAAAGATCGGTTTGGATGAAGTGGATACCGATCGCTTAAAAACTTTAGGGACTTATTTGAATTACAACGGTTATGGTGCCAGTTTAGACGATTTGTTAATTCACCCAGCACTGCTTTATCAACATCTTGTGAAATACGCTTCGCCTCTGGCTTTTTTAGAAGATACAACAGCACTTTTTAGCCAACTCGAATCAGGATTTTTGCATGATATGAATTTAGCGGCCAGTCTAAAGCCTGTTCATTGTGATGAACACACTGCAGCCTATATACTTCCTAATCAGAAATGGGCTCGGCGCGTCAGTGGTGTTTATTCTAATAATCTTGCCAATAATTTCCCTGATAGGGCTCATGCTGTGCTCACAGAAAAGTTTAATAACCATTATTTAGTCAGTGTGAGAGCACCGTTGAATAACAAACAGGGGGCGGATGAGTTAGTCTCTAAATTTGCCACAGGAGGAGGACGTAAGGCTGCGGCAGGCATTAATGAACTTCCTAAAACTCAATTATCTGAATTTTTAAACCAGTTCAAGCAACAATTTTGTTAAAGCAATAAGGATGTCATGCATTCGCACTCCACTCGGTTTGGAAGAGGTCTGCACCTCTCCCAAACCAAAGTGCCTTCTTACCTGGCTTCGCCCGCTTCGCATGGCGAAGCTTCGGCTGCTGCACTATTCCGGCCTAAAGGCCGGGGTCTAAAACCTGTCCTTGCTGGAAGATGCTGCGCATCTTCTGTCGTGATTAAATAGGGAATACCCTTAAAAACTGAACGAGACATTTAGATTAATTTGAGCATTTTGCCCTGCAATTTGTGTTAACTGGTGTATAATCCACAAAGTTAAAAGCTGGATCACAACCCTGTGATCTGTTCATTTCTCGACTTTAAAGGTTTGCAAATGACTGTAATTCGCCAAGATGATCTTATTCAAACGGTAGAACAAGCTCTTCAGTATATCTCGTATTTCCATCCCAAAGATTTTATTCATGCCCTTTCAAAAGCTTACGATAAAGAAGAAAGTTCAGCCGCCAAAGATGCAATGGCACAAATTCTTATTAATTCCAGAATGTCAGCTTTTGGACATCGCCCTGTTTGCCAAGATACAGGTATTGTGACCGTTTTCGTTAAAGTAGGTATGAAGGTTCAATTTGATTCAGATTTAACGGTTCAAGAAATGATCGATGAAGGGGTGCGCAGAGCCTACGCCAATCCAGATAATCCATTGCGTATGTCTATTGTGGCCGATCCTGCTGGAAAGCGCAAAAACACCAAAGATAATACACCAGCGGTTGTCCACATCGATATGGTGCACGGTGATAAGGTCGATATCACTGTAGCTGCCAAAGGGGGTGGTTCTGAGAATAAAGCCAAATTTGCCATGTTAAACCCCAGTGATTCTCTGGTCGATTGGGTATTGAAAACTGTGCCGCAAATGGGGGCAGGTTGGTGTCCTCCTGGTATGTTGGGTATAGGTATTGGTGGAACAGCAGAAAAAGCCATGATTCTTGCCAAGGAGTCTTTAATGGATCCTGTGAATATTCATGAAGTTGATCCAAATTCTGAAAGCACCGTTGATAAACTTCGCTTAGAACTCTACAAAAAAGTCAATCAATTGGGCATTGGCGCTCAAGGTTTGGGTGGTTTAACTACGGTTTTAGACGTCAAAATTAAAGATTTTCCCACCCATGCGGCTTCATTGCCGGTTGCCATGATACCCAACTGCGCGGCAACGCGTCATTTACACTTCCAATTAGACGGTTCCGGCCCTGCCGAATTACCCGTGCCTGATCTGAATGATTGGCCAGAAATATCTTGGTCTGCTGGCGAAACAGCACGCAAAGTCAACTTAGATTCATTGACTCCCCAAGATATTAAAGATTGGAAACCCGGTGAAACCTTATTATTAACGGGCACCCTGCTAACAGGTCGTGATGCTGCTCATAAACGCTTAGCCAGCATGATTGAGAAGGGCGAGTCATTACCTGAAGGCGTTAGCTTTAAAGGGAAGTTTATTTATTATGTAGGCCCTGTCGATGCCGTCAGAGATGAAGTAGTTGGCCCAGCCGGCCCTACAACATCAACCCGTATGGATAAGTTTACCGATATGATGTTGGATAAAACAGGACTACTCGGCATGATAGGCAAAGCAGAAAGAGGCGATGCAACAATAGAGTCAATCAAACGTCATGAGTCGGTCTATCTCATGGCCGTTGGTGGTGCAGCCTATTTGGTGTCAAAAGCGATTAAAAAAGCGCGCGTTGTGGCTTTCGAAGATCTTGGTATGGAAGCTATTTACGAGTTTGTGGTGCAAGACATGCCAGTAACCGTGGCGGTTGATAGCCAAGGTATTTCTGTCCATAAAACTGGCCCAGCGGTTTGGAGAGCCAAACTGCAATAATAAAAAACATCAATAATTATCCTTAATATTTGATAGTATCTTATTAATTAATAAAGAAAAGGTGAATAATGAGCATACCTAGCGCAGGTGCAAAATTTAGACAAGCAGTGATGGATGAGAAACCCTTGCAACTCATGGGTACCGTGACTGCCTACACAGCCAGAATGGCTCAACGAACAGGTTACAAAGCGATTTATTTAGCGGGTAGCGGTGTTGCCGCCAATTCTTTAGGCATGCCAGATTTGGGTATTAGTGGTCTTGAAGATGTCTTAATTGATATCCGTCGTATCACCGATGTGTGCGATTTACCCTTGATAGTCGATGCAGACACAGGATTTGGCGGTGCTTTTAATATTGCGCGGACTATCCGTTTGATGACAAGAGCTGGTGCCGCAGGTTGCCATATAGAAGATCAGGTTGCAGCCAAACGTTGTGGTCATCGACCTAATAAAGAAATCGTTTCTAAAGCAGAAATGGTGGATAGAATCAAAGCAGCCGTTGATGCTAGAATCGACGATCAATTTGTGATTATGGCGCGTACCGATGCGTTGGCAGTAGAAGGCATTGATTCAGCCATTGAAAGAGCACAAGCCTGTGTTGAAGCAGGTGCCGATATGTTATTCCCTGAAGCCATTACCTCTATCGAGGAATATCAGAAATTTAGAAAAGCGGTCAACGTTCCCATTTTGGCCAATATCACTGAATTTGGTAAAACGCCTTTGTTTTCTACTCAAGAGCTAGGTGAAGCGGGTGTCGATATTGTGCTTTATTGCTGTGGCGCATATCGTTCAATGAACAAAGCGGCACTCGATTTCTTTGAGAGCGTAAAAACAACGGGTCATCAACGAGATATGCTACCCAAAATGCAAACGCGGGAAGAACTCTACGATTACTTAGGTTATCACCAATACGAACAAAAATTAGATGAACTTTTTTCCAAGGAGAATAAATAATGAATGATGAACTATTACCTAAAAAGAAAAAGTCAGTTGCTTTATCTGGGGTAGCTGCAGGCAATACTGAGCTTTGTACTGTAGGACGTTCTGGTAACGATCTTCATTACCGTGGTTATGATATTCTCGATCTTGCTGTCGCTTGTGAATTTGAAGAAGTGGCACATTTATTAATTCATGGTCATCTACCTACAAAAGCAGAGCTTAAAAGTTACAAGAGAAAACTCAAGGCTCTCAGAGGGTTACCTGTAGTTCTTAAAGAAGTGCTCGAATCATTGCCCGCCTCAGCTCATCCGATGGATGTGTTACGCACAGGCTGTTCCGTTTTAGGTTCTATCTTGCCAGAAAAAGAAGATCACAATGCCTCTGATGCGAAAGACATCGCAGATAAATTAATGGCTAGCTTTGGTTCTATGTTGTTGTATTGGTACCATTTTTCTCACAATGGTAAAGCCATTGATGTGGAAACAGAAGATGAAACCATTGGTGGACATTTCCTACATTTGCTTCATGGCGAAGTGCCAAGTAAGGAATGGGAAAAAGCCATGAATATTTCTTTAAACCTCTATGCTGAACATGAATTTAACGCCTCAACTTTCACTTGTCGTGTGATTGCTGGTACAGGATCTGATCTGTATTCAGCGGTTGCTGGTGGTATTGGTGCTTTACGTGGCCCTAAGCATGGTGGTGCCAATGAAGTGGCGTTAGAAATTCAAAAGCGCTACAACGATGCAACAGAAGCTGAGGTCGATATTAAAGAACGTATCGCGCGAAAAGAAATCGTCATCGGTTTTGGTCATCCGGTGTATACCGTGGGCGATCCAAGAAATGATGTCATCAAAAAGGTGGCATTGGGTTTATCTAAAACTCAAGGTAATACCAAACTATTTGAAATCGCTGAAAGATTAGAATCAGTGATGTGGGAACAAAAGAAAATGTTCCCTAATTTGGATTGGTTCTCTGCAGTGGCTTATCACACCATGGGTATTCCTACCGCCATGTTTACGCCTATCTTTGTGATGTCTCGAATCACTGGTTGGTCTGCTCACATTATGGAACAGCGTGTCGATGGCAAAATCATCCGTCCTAGCGCAAACTATGAAGGTCCAGAAAATCGTCCATTCGTAACAATCGATAAGCGATAAGCTTTAAAATTGCTGATATCTACAACTTAGTGTAGATATCAGCTGCCATTTCATTTTATAAATAAAGACCATTCCTTTCTCTTCAATCAGATGTAAGTTTTAGGATCTGCGACTACTTGGTGCAATACATGATGAATACAAAATATCGCAAAGTGCTAGCTGGCACTCAATTAGATTACTTCGATACCATTTCTGCGGTTGAAGCTATAGAAGCGGGGGCTTATCAAAAATTGCCCTATACCTCTCGAGTTCTGGCCGAGAACTTAGTGCGTCGTTGTCCTTCCGAACAGCTCACAGAGGCTTTGAAACAGATCATCGGTCGTAAACGTGATCTAGATTTCCCTTGGTTTCCAGCGCGTGTGGTTTGTCATGATATTCTTGGTCAAACCGCTTTTGTCGATTTAGCTGGCTTACGAGATGCCATTGCAGAAAAGGGGGGCGATCCTTCACAAATTAACCCAGTTGTACCCACACAGCTTATTGTGGATCACTCGCTGGCCGTTGAGCATGCAGGTTTTGAAAAAGATGCTTTTGAGAAAAATCGAGCCATCGAGGATCATCGTAATGATGACCGATTCCATTTCATCAACTGGACTAAAACGGCTTTTAAGAATGTGGATGTTATTCCTCCAGGCAATGGCATTATGCATCAGATCAACTTAGAGCGTATGTCACCTGTTATTCAAGTACGAGATGGCGTTGCTTTCCCAGATACCTTAGTGGGCACAGATAGTCATACCCCCATGGTGGATGCACTCGGTGTGATTGCAGTGGGTGTGGGCGGCCTAGAAGCGGAGAGCGTGATGTTAGGACGCGCTTCTTACATGAGACTACCCGATATTATTGGCGTGGAACTGACAGGGAAACCCCATGAAGGCATCACCAGTACCGATATCGTCTTGGCCTTAACTGAATTTTTACGAGCATCGAAAGTGGTTTCTAGCTATCTAGAATTTTTTGGTGAGGGAGCAGGGCATCTTACGCTAGGTGATCGCGCGACAATATCCAATATGACGCCAGAATTTGGTGCCACAGCGGCGATGTTCTATATTGATCAGCAAACCATTGATTACCTAAGATTAACGGGCCGTGAAGATCAGCAAGTTAAATTGGTTGAAACCTACGCCAAAGAAACCGGATTATGGGCTGAAAGTCTTAAAACAGCCGAATACGAACGTGTGCTGAAATTTGATTTATCGAC
>PCTP01000225.1:9343-10000 GCA_002770795.1 Gammaproteobacteria bacterium CG22_combo_CG10-13_8_21_14_all_40_8
TATTGCAGGTCCTTCGAATCCCCACAATCGTGTGCCCACAAGCGAGTTATCACAGCGTGGTATTGCTCGTCATCTACAGAATAATCAAGCCGAGACTGATGATCAGGGCAAAGAATTAATGCCTGATGGTGCCTGTATTATTGCCGCCATCACCAGCTGTACCAATACCAGCAATCCAAGAAATATGATTGCCGCAGGACTTATCGCTCGTAATGCCAATAAGCTAGGTTTAACACGTAAACCCTGGGTAAAAACCTCCCTTGCGCCTGGTTCTAAAGCCGTAAAAATGTATTTAGAAGAATCCAAATTATTACCTGAGCTTGAAGCCCTAGGCTTTGGTGTGGTGGGTTTTGCTTGTACTTCTTGTAACGGCATGAGTGGCGCGTTAGATCCCATTATTCAAAAAGAAGTTTTAGAGCGTGATCTCTATACGACAGCGGTTTTATCCGGAAACCGAAATTTTGATGGCAGAATTCATCCTCATGCGAAAGAAGCTTTCCTAGCTTCACCGCCGTTGGTGGTTGCTTATGCCATTGCTGGCACGATTCGCTTTGATATTGAACGCGACCCATTAGGCTTTGATTCAACAGATAAGCCTATTTTATTAAAAGATATCTGGCCATCAGATGAAGAAATTAATGCTGTCATTGCAGAAAG
>PCTP01000225.1:10085-10855 GCA_002770795.1 Gammaproteobacteria bacterium CG22_combo_CG10-13_8_21_14_all_40_8
AAATGGCGACCTAACACCACTCATATCCGCAGACCGCCTTATTGGGAAGGTGCTTTAGCCGCAGAAAGACCCATGAAGGGCATGCGTCCACTGGCGGTTTTAGGGGATAACATTACCACCGATCACCTTTCTCCCTCGAATGCCATTCAAGCAACCAGTGCAGCGGGTGAATATCTCACTAAAATGGGACTTCCAGAAGAAGATTTCAACTCCTATGCGACTCATCGTGGTGATCATCTCACCGCACAAAGAGCCACTTTTGCCAACCCCAAACTGTTTAATGAAATGGTGAAAGAGGATGGTAAGGTTAAACAGGGGTCATTAGCCCGTATCGAACCTGAAGGCACCGTCACTCGTATGTGGGAAGCCATAGAAACCTATATGCAACGCAAGCAACCCTTGATTATTGTTGCAGGCGCTGATTATGGTCAGGGTTCTTCCAGAGATTGGGCGGCAAAAGGTGTGCGTTTAGCGGGTGTAGAGGTGATTGCTGCTGAAGGTTTTGAACGTATTCACCGCACCAATCTAATTGGCATGGGTGTATTACCGCTTCAGTTTAGACAAGGGGTCAATCGCAACACATTACAAATCGATGGGACTGAAACATTTGATGTCAAAGGCTCACCAGCACCAGAAGCTAGCCTAACGCTTGTGATACATCGCAAAAATGGGCAATCCATTGAAGTTGATATGCTGTGTCGTTTAGATACAGCAGAAGAAGTATCCATTTATGAAGCAGGGGGCGTATTACAACGCTTTGCTCAGGATTT
>PCTP01000225.1:10960-12153 GCA_002770795.1 Gammaproteobacteria bacterium CG22_combo_CG10-13_8_21_14_all_40_8
ACCTATATGAGAGCAGGAACCAGTAAAGGCGTATTTTTTAATCTGACAGATCTCCCTACCGCCGCACAAGTGGCGGGTGCGACTCGAGATGCCATACTGCTTAGGGTGATTGGAAGCCCTGATCCCTATGGAAAGCAAACCGATGGCATGGGTGGCGCAACCTCCAGCACCAGTAAAACCGTTATTATCGCTAAAAGTAGTCGACCTGAACACGATGTGGATTACCTCTTTGGTCAAGTCGCTATCGACAGGGCCTTTGTGGACTGGAGTGGAAATTGTGGCAATTTAACCGCTGGTGTTGGGCCTTTTGCTATCAGTAATGGATTGATTGATCCTGATCGTATCCCCCAAAATGGCATAGCAACTGTGCGTATTTGGCAGGTTAATATCCAAAAAACCATCATTGCCCATATTCCCATCACCGATGGAGAAGTGCAAGAAACGGGTGATTTCGAATTGGATGGCGTGACTTTTCCCGCCGCTGAAATCAAAGTTGAATTTCTAGATCCCGCAGATGGTGAAGGCGCTCTGTTCCCCACAGGGAATTTAGTGGATGATTTAGAAGTTCCTGGTATAGGCACCTTCAAAGCAACCCTCATTAATTCCGGTATACCCACTATCTTCCTGAATGCCCAAGATATCGGCTTTGCTGGCACCGAATTACAAGATGATATCAATAATGATAAAACAACATTAGATCGCTTTGAAACTATCCGAGCTTATGGTGCTATAAAAATGGGATTGATCAAAGAGGTTTCAGAGGCTGCAGGGCGTCAGCACACGCCAAAAGTCGCATTTTTAGCGACACCCAATGAATATATCACTTCCAGTGGCAAGCAAATTTTATCCGATCAAATTGATCTCAATGTCAGAGCATTATCCATGGGGAAACTTCATCATGCCATGATGGGGACTGCTGCCGTTGCTATTGGTACGGCTGCCGCTATTCCCGGTACCTTGGTCAATATTGCAGCCGGCGGAATTGATCGCGAAGAAGTGACTTTTGGTCATCCATCGGGGGTTATGACTGTGGGAGCCAAAGCCCTACTAAAAGATGATGAATGGTCTGTGACCAAAGCCAGTATGAGTAGAAGTGCTAGGGTTTTAATGGAAGGGTGGGTGAGAATTCCCCACGACTCATTTAATTAATTTATTAAATTTCAGTATGTTGCAGTTATTTATTCAATCTGAAT
>PCTP01000217.1 GCA_002770795.1 Gammaproteobacteria bacterium CG22_combo_CG10-13_8_21_14_all_40_8
ATCAATTCACCATAAATAACCTGATCATTCACAAGGTAAGGCGCACTGGAATAAATATCACAATTTTTAAGATTGGCGGCAATCGCAGTTCCGGAAATCTCTTGCATACCTCGAATTAAAGCCATGGGATAATAAGTGGTAAAAAGATATTTATTTAAACAATCTCTCAGCAAATCAAGACGATCAATGGCAAAGTAACCAGCAAATACTTTGTCTAGTGCCAAGTTTTTTCCATCGACCTGATTCATTCTTAAAAAGATGGGTAACTCAGGACGAATATCATGGATTTTGGTTGCTATTTGTACCGCAGTCATCTCTCCAACTTGGGTCATCTCAGAAATAATAACTCCACCCAAATCAGTATTGGAGGTAAATATATCCATGGTGGTACTATTACAGGCTTTAAGTCCGATGAGTGAATTCTCTTCACAAAATGATCTCAGTCTGGCTTCTGCCTCTTTTTGATTTTCATAGATTAGAATTTTACTAACTATATTGGTTGCTTTTTCCATTATGAACTCCCATGCTATTAATTATGATAAATAATAGACCATCAATTAGAAAAATTCCAATTCTCCACCACCAGAATCTTCATGAAGGACTTCAACTTCAAAATCCAAGTCGCCATGTTTGGAAAAATAATAATTCGCTGTGAATAATGGGGTACTGTTATACTTAACCAGAATGGTCTTTTCATCTTCTATTTGTAAACTAGACATATAAGCAAAACAGCCCTTCTCTAGTATATTCGGTGTAGACATACCCAGCGCAGGGATACTTTTACCGAGCTCTCGCTTAAGCCCACCACATACCGAATTGCCAAGCTCGCACAAATAATCATTGATGGTATCTAATGTTAGTTCACCTTTATTATCCTTGAGAGATTTACTAATAAATAATTTGCACTGTTCATCTATGGAAAAATGAATAGAGATAAAAATTCTAAATAGGTGGCTGCTAATGGTTAGGAAAATAGCTTCTTCGTCTTTAATGGCATTGGCATCATTGGAGATGCTTGAAAACTCCCAACCATCATCCGGAATACAATCTTTAAACGCCATTTGTACACTTTTATTAAAAAGTTGAGGAAGGGCATCTAAAAATTTAACTTGGCTCATAATTTTAACTCAGCCATGTTGTTCAAACAGGCATCCACCTCGGCTTGGGTAGATAATAATTCTGTATGGATCATTTTTCCACTGGCTTGAATATCTTGGAAAGTAGAAGTGGTTAAAATATCATTTTTGTACAGACTCTGGCGATAACCCTCACTTAATTCTTGGGATCTCAAGGCAAGAGCCCTAACTTCGTCCGCAACAACGGCAAATCCTCGTCCCTGCTCACCTGCTCTTGCTGCTTCAATCGCCGCATTCAGTGCCAAAATAACAATTTGTTTGACAATGTTAAAGAATTGCCCATTTTGCTGGCTCATGGTTTTATTATGTTCCATCAATCCAGTTAATGATTCATGCCATCGCTCAAAAGTAATAAGAATTTCAGAAAGACTCTCTAATCTGAACTGAATATCTTTTAGTTGGCGAATGAGTTGCTGAACTCTATCTTCATGTTCATTCCCCATTTGTACAATTCTCTGCTCATGATCAGACATGATGGATTGTATCTGTGATTCCAAACTCTTTTTCAATTCTGATTTTTCATTTTGAATGGTGGTAATTTCTTGATGTAATTGCTGGATCTGTAATTGATTCTTCGATTCAGTATCCAACAACAAAGATTTTTCCACCATTTTTGATTGTTTTTTGATTAACTCTTCAACTTGTTCGTTTAAAACATTACTCATTTGTTTTTGTTTTAAATACAAATACAGCGGGAGACCACCTACTACAGCTAACACAACAAAATAAATTATCCAGTTTAACATTTTAGGCTCTCACATTCTGTCAATAGAGTTAAATTGATGTTATTCCGATCTTTCTCATATTGATTTATTTAAAAGAGAATTTCTAATAAACAAGTTTTTATTTAAGCGGATAATTGTCGAAAAAGTACGATAATCATCCATTTCATCACCCGCATCTAGCTTCACCTCGATACTTCCGCCCTGTTTTTCTAAAAAGTTTTTAACAGCATCCATTCCCACGCCACGGCCAGATATTTCCGTCACCTTTTCAGCCGTCGAAAAGCCAGGGCTAAAAATAAGGTTACTAATTTCTTGTGCCGTTGGTCTTGGATCCGAGGCTGCATAAATCCCCTTTTCAATAGCACTTTGATAAATTCTATTTACAGCAACACCGCGTCCATCATCAGTCACTTTAAACACCACAAGATCACTTTCTTCGGTTGTTTTAAGTTCAATTTTACCTTTGGTATTTTTTCCATTAGCCAATCGTTCTTGGGGATTTTCGATACCATGATCTACCGAGTTTCTAAAAATATGCATAAAGATGCCATTTAACATATCATGCACTTTATCTATCACTAAATAGTTTCCATCTTCAATAGAAACATCTGGTGATTCCTTGCCTATTTCTGACGCTAAAGAAGCCAATGAAACCACCACATCATCTATTACAACGCTAATAGGTTTTGCTTTAACAGAAACCAATGTTTGATAAGTTTCATCTAAGCAATTTCGAATATCTTCTGTGGCTTCTTGCAAATCCAAAGCTTCTATTTTATCCAATAAAGAAATAACCTGAGCTTGATTAAATCCTGTATTATTTTTGTCATTAATCTCGGAAATACCCAGTTTATCTTGAGCAATTTGTTCATATCTTAAAACATCGTTTTCTGCTGACTCTAATTCTTCTAATAAACTAACAGCATTCCATTGCTTCTCTGGTTGCTTTCTCAGTTCATCGTAGGTATGTTCCACACGATGCACTGAATCAGTCAGATTGACAAAGCCATAAGTTCTAGCATTTCCTTTAACAGTATGAATATTTCTGAATAACTCTGAAATAACTTCAATTTCTTTTGTTGAATGCGTGTTTATTAATTGTCGGCACTTATCGATGAATTCTTTAGAGGTCTTGATGAAATTAACAAATTTATCGCGAGAAACAGCTATTATCTGACCAATAATTTGTAATTCCTGCTTTTGTGATTCGGCTTCCTTCTGTAATTTTCTTAATTCCGTCACATCACGAACGGTTACCATAATTTTCTCAATTTCTTCATTATGGATAATAGGCACCCAATCCAAATCAAGCATTTTCTCGCGCCCATCATCTAATGTCACTACCACTTCCTTGACCAATAAGTGAGAATTGAATTCAAACATCATTTCATCCATGCCTAATAAAGAATCCACGGCTGTCTGTATTTGATTTAAGGTATCTAAGCCCAAATTAGTATGATGAAAGATCAGATCCATAAAGTTGCGATTGGCTATATTTTCTGTTTCTAGTATCTCCTCTAAATGTGCAGAATACTCATGATGAATAATACCGCCCTCAACAACAGTGAATAATCCTTGCAGCATGTTGGCCATCATTGTGGCTATGTCTTGATTTTTCTGTCTGAGTTCAGCTGTTCTTTCTCTAACTTTTTCTTCCAAGGTACGGTTTTGCTCTTCGATAACTTCTCTCATATGAATATTTTTTATGGTTGTGACTAAGGAACCAGAAATAGCAGAGGCAAACTCGTAATCACTATCTTCAAATTGAACTGTTTTTACATCGCCGGAAAAATTCATTACACCAATTAGAATATCTTTATCAATTAAAGGGACACAGAGTAAAGCTCGCGCGGCTTGTGGTTGTTCAGAATTGACGAATTGAGGATCTTTTGAAGTGTCTGGTACATAAATAATTTTCTGATTCTGAGCAGATTTTCCCAATACACCTTCACCTAAAGCAAAAGTACTCGGTTTATTATCAACATCTATTTCCTTAGGCGGATAAAATGCCTTTACCACCAAACGATCCTCTTTATTTTTCAAGTAAACCGATCCTTGCGCAACACCCACTTGTTCATGCATGGCACTAAGCACTTCCTCCAGTGCTCGAGTTCGGTCTACTGTTGCGGCTAAAATTTCTCCTGTATGATTTAATTTTGCCAAATCAGCCATTTTCTTCTTAATGGACTTTCTCATAGAGTTAAAGTTTTGAGAGGCCAGCAATAATAGTATTACCCAACCGATTAAGGCTGTTTTACTACCTAATCCGACGGCGGCAACCACTTCTTTTTGCTGTTCATTAAATTGTGTATCAGCGATGGTCAGTAATTGGTCGAATTCTTCAACGGATTTTTTAACGGCCTGTTCAGCCACTTGTAATTGTTGATAAGCCAACATTGTTTGATTGATTTGATTGATTTTAAATTGAGTTAAGTCATGTTTTTCATCCGAAGCTCTGGATTTTAATCCATCCATCTGAGCCACCCATGTTTTCCAAAGATCATCAGCACCAACTTCAGCAACAAGAGGTTGTAGGTAATCTATTCTTGGCTGGATATCCTCAAATAAAGATTCAAGATCATCTTTTGAGTTAGTTAACTCATCAAGATTTGTACGAGTGTTGATTTCCTTAATCGTGTTAATAAGCGTGAACAACTGACCATCAATCCTGGAAGCAGATCCTGCAATAATATCCATGGTATTTTTATGCTCAGGTGAATTAAAATAGCTTATATCCAGCAAGGTTGCGCCTGCATCATCTATGTCATTCATAAACCCTTGAGCTTCATCTTCTGCTAACTGTTTTTGTTTTAATAGCTCTAATTTGGCTTTAAACATCACAGCCACAGCTTCATCATATTCCTGGTAATTTTTTTTAGCCAACTGCGTATGGCTAGACATCGATTTATCATTTTCGACCAATTTTTCAAGATTCTTAAACTTTTCTCGGAAAATCTTACCCGATTCATCATATTGATGAGAAAAATCCATAATCTCTTCACTGCTAATGGCGTTATAGCCTGATGAACTCAATTTAGCCTGTTTCAATAGAGCTATTTGCACACTATTGCTTTGTTTTAAGACAGGCACAGCACTTTCGTTGACTCGAGCAGTTGAATCATTAATTGTATTTAAATTAACCAAAGAAAGAACACTGGAGAGTGAAAGTAATATCACAATAACAGCAAAGCCTATCCAGACTTTTTGATTAAAATTTAACTTTACCATAATAACTATCTACCTAAAAATGACGCTCAGTGAGCCGAGATTAACTTATCACTTAGTATGGTAGAATATTGGATTATCGCAAGTTATGTCCTCAAAATTAATTAAACCAGCGAGATAGCTGGGATTGTTTGGAATACAGGGGCGCAATAATCTTAGAATTATTTAACTCTACTATTTTTAAATCATCTAAAATGAATAGCAGCATCGCCAATATCCAAAAAATACCACTTAGAATCACTGCCCCACTGTAGAGTTCTGAAAAGATCATGGGAATAAAACAACACCAGATCTATCCCCAAATAAAGGCCACGATGTGCACCGGAGGTTATCCATCCTGGGTGCTGGGCATGCATCAATGCATTTTCCAAACTAAGTAGCAAGCAATAAGGATGATGTGCTTTCGCACTCCACTCGGTTTGGAAGAGGTCTGCACCCCTCCCAAATCAAAGCGCCTTCTTGCCTGGCTTCGCCCGCTTCGCATGGCGAAGCTTCGGCTGCGGCACTATTCCGGCCTAAAGGCCGGGGTCTAAAACCTGCCCTTGCTGAAACATGCTGCGCATCTTTTGTAGTGCTTAACATTAGGATTCTAGGTTAAGTCTATTATTTACTAAAAAAATTGATCCAGATTAAGGAGTAGCTCCCATTTAAATCATAAACTACACCACAATGATATAATCTTGGATAGCTATCATGACAAGCATTACAGAAAAACTCAAAAATGAGCATCATGATTGTGAACAAAAATTTTGCATTTTTGAGTCAACAGTTGAGAGTGGAAACTGGGAGCAGTCTCAACCCTGCTGGCATCAGTTCGTTGATGCATTGCAAACACATATCCGCTTTGAAGAGGAAATTCTTTTCCCTGCTTTTGAAAAAGTCACACAACTCTCCCCTTTAAATGGCCCAACAGCAGTAATGCGCTTAGAACATCAACAATTTAAACAACAGATAAAAATTATTCAGCAAATGCTCAAGGAGCATGATAAACAAGGATTGCAAGATGTTGCAGATGAACTCATGGCATCAATTCAGCAACATTCTTTTAAAGAAGAGTCCATTCTTTACCCTCTTTGCGATAGGCACCTCAAGTTGTCTGAATTATACTGTGGTGAAAATTAAGCCATCTAGAGGTTATTCGTGAACTTTCAAAAGCCTGCAATACAAGCGTCACCCCAAAGTCTCTCAATGAAACTGCTACCTTTATTATCTCTCCCCTTTAAACTTGTACCTGTATTTGTACTGCAGCCCATTATTGCCCCCTGTCTGAAACTGATAGAAGATCAATTAGCTGAAGAAGATTGGGCAATTATCCAAGGGCGTTGGCTGAAGATTGCTTTTGAAGATCTTCAATATTCTTTCTATATTACTGCAGCTAACCAAAAATTTATCTGTTCGCCAAGCCATTTTCTGCTGAAAACTGAATCACTACATGCAGATGCTACAATTTCTGGCAGCTGTGCTAGCTTTTTAAAGTTACTTGATCAAGATGTTGATCCTGAAAGCCTATTTTTTCGAAGAGAGTTGAAACTATCAGGCGACACAGAGTTAGGCTATTGGTTCAAAGCGATATTAGATAGAGTAGAGAGAGATAAGCTACCTTCAATTGTCCTAAAAATCAGTCAGCTGGTCAAAATGAAGCCTTTAAACGGCTTAGCAACAAAAGGTTAATGAAATTAAGCAATACCAGATGCATATTCAGTTTTTAGTTGATACTATAGTTTTCATTTTAAATTTCTGAATACTCATCATGGCTTTAAGTGTTTTTGACATGTTTTCGATAGGCATAGGTCCGTCCAGTTCTCACACTGTAGGACCGATGAAAGCTGCAGCAATGTTTGCGGCAAAAGCGCTACCCTTCACCGCTAAAATTCACCGCATAAAATGTGAACTCTATGGTTCATTAGCCCACACTGGGCGTGGACATGGTTCAGATAAGGCTATTTTACTCGGACTGGAAGGAGAATCTCCTGAAACCATCAATCCAGATTTGGTCCCTGAAAAATTAGCTCGAATCACTAAACAACACCAAATATGTTTGATGGGAAAAGGAGTGATTGCATTTAATCAAACGGAAGATCTACTTTGGCTAAAAAGAAAATCATTACCCAAACATCCCAATGGTATGACCTTTACCGCTTTAGATGCTGAACAAAATATCATCATCACAAGAACCTATTATTCTGTCGGCGGTGGATTTGTAGTAAATGATGATAAAGATGCAGATGAACCTATAGTCAGTGATGAAACCCAAGTGCCTTATCCATTCACTTCAGCCAAGGAATTATTAAATCTCTGTGGCCAACATCAAATGAAAATCAGCGATATCATGTTTGCTAATGAGGCCGCTTTCAGATCCAAAGAAGAAACTGTAACAGGACTTTTAACCATTTGGGATGTGATGGAAAAATGTATCAAAAGAGGCTGTCAAACAGATGGAATATTGCCAGGAGGGTTAAAAGTAAAGAGGCGAGCAAGAAAACTTTATCATTCCTTGATTGCGGAAGGACGCCAACCAAATAATTGTGAGGACGATCCTTTATATCTTTTAGACTGGGTGGATCTCTACGCTCTTGCGGTTAATGAAGAAAACGCCGCTGGTGGAAAAGTAGTCACAGCACCGACCAATGGAGCAGCTGGAATTATCCCAGCTGTATTAAAGTATTACCTTCACACAAATCCTTCTGTCAGCCAAGATAAAATAGTACGCTTTTTACTTACGGCAGCCGCTATCGGTATTCTCTATAAACTCAACGCATCTATTTCTGGTGCTGAAGTCGGATGTCAGGGTGAAGTAGGTGTCGCTTGCTCCATGGCTGCTGGAGCACTCACAGAAACCATGGGTGGTAGCGCCCTGCAAGTAGAAAATGCAGCGGAAATAGGCATGGAACATAATTTAGGACTGACCTGTGACCCCATAGGTGGATTAGTGCAGATCCCTTGTATTGAGAGAAATGCCATGGCAGCAGTAAAAGCCATTAATGCCACAAGAATTGCTCTTAGAGGAGATGGTGATCACAATGTTTCTTTGGATAAGGTCATCAAAACCATGCGTCAAACTGGCGCTGATATGCAAACAAAATACAAAGAAACCGCTCGCGGTGGATTAGCCGTCAATGTGATTGAATGTTAATTTAGCCTCATATATGGCCTTTATTAGAGTGTTCTAACTTCTGGCCTCGATGTATTCCGCACATATCGTCCTTATCAGCTCGAGATCAGCTCGAGCGCCCAAGCCATTCTAACCATTTTGTTGGCATAAGGACACAGGCTCGGTTATGCTGCCGTGTATACTTAGACCAAGAAGTCCATCCTTGCCACCACTGCTGTGCTGCTTTGGAACTATTTTCAGTGATGCGAAAACATCTCGTGCTCTTTGATAATTGAAACGCTGACCCACTTTATTATTTTCTTTTTTATGATACGACCATTTTAATGGTGGCACAGGCATGGACAAGTTTTTTTGCTATGTTGAACCCAATTGTTGCATTCTTCATTTTGGTCTTCTTCCGTTTAATTGTTTGTCACATGACAATTATGGCTCTTAGATGCCGAATCAGAGAGGAGACCATAGATGAGGTCAACTTATCATCAACATCATTAATCTAGCATCTTCACGGGTACCATCGGTACAAGGATAATAGCCTTTGCGGGTACCCGTTTGTGCAAACCCATATTGTCGATACAGATTTCTGGCAACTTTGTTTGATGAACGTAATTCTAGATAAATTACAGAGCAATTTTTCTTTTGTGCCTGAGAAATGGCATATTCTAACAGTGCTTTACCCCAACCTTGGCCCTGGTGTTTTAAGCTGACCACAATATTTAATAAATGTAACTCATCTAGAATCGTTTGTAATATGACAAAACCAACAACATCTGCGGGTTCATCTTGTGTAGAAATTAACCAAACTTCATAGAATTGCAAGGCGTCCTTAAAATTTTGAATCGACCAGCCCATGGTAGAAATTTCATGCTCGATCTCAAACAAAGTCGCTACATCATCGAGTTGGGCTTTTTTAATATTCATTAGAGAAGGATTTTCAATCACTGAAAATTGGCTCACCATGAGCAATTAGACAACAATTGTTGCCATAAGAATTTATTATCTTGAGGAGAACCCACTGAATTCACAGAAATAGCTCTCTGATGAAGAGCCTTTTCCAAAGGCAACTTTTTTGCTGGCAAACCAACGCAGATAATTTGCAGACAAGCGCTCATATCACCAGCAATTTCTGTATTTTCATTCCCTAAAAAAGCACTCCAATTATCTTCTTTTTGATAAAGAGCACGAGCTACATCCTCAAAAAATTGTTTGCCAGGAAGCGGGGATTTTTCATGGATAAACCAGCATATTTTAGGCGTTTCAACTGGAGGAGACATTGGTAGTATCTGCCAAGATGAGGGTTGTTTTTGTGGGGTGTGACTCAATGCTGAATTGTGCATTTTCTCAAAAGGCTCTTTTGAGGCGTCTTCAAATTGGCAACTTGTTGATATATCGGCATTTTGTTCGCATTGAGCCTCAATTTGATTCTCTCTGGAAATCCAAACAGGAATACCTATGTGTTGTAGATGAAGAAATTGTTCTTTGGTTAACACAAAGTTTTCCCTATCAAATAATCGGTTATGTTTAGTATACCCCAAAAAAAAACCAGCGACTGCTGGTTTTTTAAAAGTTTCGCCTTTTTACAAAGTGATCATACTTTCTAAATCAAGACCGTTTCTTTCCAATAAGTCTCTAAGGCGACGTAAGGCTTCGACTTGAATTTGACGAACTCTTTCTCGAGTGAGTCCAATCTCATTACCCACCTTTTCCAAAGTAGCAGTTTCATGCCCTAACAAACCAAAACGACGCACCAAAACATCTCTTTGCTTTTCGCTTAATTCATACAACCATTTTTCTAAGTTTTCTTGTAAATTTTCCTCTTGCAAATGATCTTCTGGATTCACTGAATTAGAATCAGCGATCATATCAAGCAATGATTTATCCGATCCCATTCCCACTGGTACATCTACTGACGAAACACGTTCATTAAGTCCCAACATTTTATTCACTGATTTAACCGACTTGTCTACTTTATTAGCAATATCATCAGGAGAAGGCTCTTGAACCATTGTTTGCGCTAGTTCTCGAGAAGCTCTTAAATAAACATTCATCTCTTTAACCACATGAATAGGAAGACGAATAGTTCTGGTCTGATTCATTAACGCTCTTTCAACGGTCTGACGGATCCACCAAGTAGCGTAGGTTGAAAAACGAAAACCTCGTTCGGGGTCAAACTTCTCAACAGCTCGTATCAATCCCAAATTGCCCTCTTCAATCAAGTCTAATAGAGGTAGACCACGATTTAGATATCTTCTGGCTATTTTCACCACTAAACGCAAATTACTCTCAATCATCCTTTTCTTGGAGGGAATACAGCCTTTTAAAGATAATCTGGAATAATAAACTTCTTCTTCTGCACTCAATAAGGGGGCCATGCCAATTTCTTTTAAATAAATTTGTGTAGCATCAGCTGCTTTGGTGTTCTTTTTGAAGGTGCTGGTGAGAATTTTGTCTGGGATGTCGCTGGAGGTGGTTTCTTGGTCTATCTCATCTAGGTCGTCTGTGTCATCATCAATGTCTTCTATGTCATCTTCTAGAATGACATCATAAATAATGGCGTCTAAATCAATATCTTTATCAATTGCCTTCATATACTCTTCTCCGCTTAAAGTCAGATTTTATTGAGCAAATGTATTAATCAAACGCTTGAGTCACATCCTGTTATTCTATCTTTATTATTTTCATCGTCTAATTAACATGCTTATTATTTTTAATATTTTTTAATCTTTGAATTGTACTCCAGATAGAACGCTATACTAATCTTCCTTCAGATAGGTCATTGGGTCAACTGGTTTACCTCTATACCTTATTTC
>PCTP01000104.1:0-813 GCA_002770795.1 Gammaproteobacteria bacterium CG22_combo_CG10-13_8_21_14_all_40_8
TATCACATCATCAACTATGGCGATATGTTTGGGAATATCTTTTAACACTTTAAACGCTCCCTTCATGTTTTTCATTCTTTGTTGCAGATTGAAGGTCGCTTGATCATGAGTGTTCAGCACACGTATCACTGCATTTTTCAATAAGGGGATTTGTAGCTGCTTCGAGAGGTAGCGAGCAATGAGTTCGGCTTGATTATAACCACGCTGATGGAGACGGTTTTTATGCAGTGGTACGGCAACCAGTGCTTGAGGTAAGGAGAGCTGATCAAATTGCTGGGCGTTGCTTATTCTTTGAGAAAGTAGTGCTCCCAGTATTGGAGAAATTCCTAGATTTTCATGAAATTTTAATTTTTTAATCAATTGCACTAACGGTTCTTGGTAAAGACTTGCCACAAGAGTTGAGTCAAAAGCTGGAGGATGCTTCAAACAGCGACCACAGCATAATTGATGGGTAGTCGTATGAAGTTGCTTTGGAATAGAGTAATTGGGCGACCCTAGGAAAAGTGGTTCAGCACAGATAAAGCAGTGTTGCTTGAGTGGTTGGATGCTTTGTTGGCATTGACAGCAAAGACGTCGGCCAGATACAGGCATCTCACAAATTGGGCACTCTGAAGGGATGCGCTCTGACACGAAGTGTAAGCATTTACGGAAAAATACTTTGAGTTGATTGTTATTTGTACTATCGTCAACCATTTTGACTCCATTTAGTTGACAGGATTTTCCTAAAGGTTATGATGCCAATCCTAGGAGCCTGTCCGAGAATAGACTAATCTACTGCGGCCAAGCCTGATTGGCCAGATTTTCCGATGAATT
>PCTP01000104.1:850-3167 GCA_002770795.1 Gammaproteobacteria bacterium CG22_combo_CG10-13_8_21_14_all_40_8
TCCTAGGACCCTGAACTAAATCTATCCGATTTAACAATTATTTGGATTCAATTAAAGTTCATGGATTATGCCACAATAATTGTTTAAAAGGTAATCACATGGCGATGAATAACCATACAATAGGTGAAATACGCAATAACTGGACTCGAGCTCAGGTTGAACAATTGTTCAGTCAACCTTTATTAGATTTAGTGTTTGATGCCCAAAAAGTGCATCGAGAGCATTTTCGGTCTAACAGAGTTCAAACTTCAACATTATTGAGCATTAAAACGGGTGCTTGCCCTGAGGATTGTGCCTATTGCCCACAAAGTGTTCGCTATGATACGGGTTTAACCAGAGAGCAATTGATGGCCGTTGCAGAGGTTGTCAATCGAGCAAAAGCTGCCAAAGAAACAGGAGCGACTCGATTTTGTATGGGCGCTGCGTGGCGAGCTCCGAGAGAAAAAGATTTTAGAGTGGTTTTGGAAATGATTAAATCGGTCAAAGCACTAGGATTAGAAACTTGTGTGACTTTAGGGATGTTAACCGCAGAGCAAACTGCCGATTTAAAAGCAGCTGGCTTAGATTATTATAACCATAATCTGGATACTTCAGAAACATATTATAAAGAAATTATCAGTACCAGAACTTATCAGGATCGTCTAAATACTTTGGGTTTTGTCAGGGATGCCGGTATCAATGTTTGTGCTGGTGGCATTATTGGCATGGGAGAGGCAGAGCAAGATCGCTGGGATCTGTTAATGACCTTGGCCAACTTACCAGAACATCCGCAGAGTGTACCCATCAATCAATTGATTGCCGTCAAAGGTACGCCAATGCAAGATTTGGAGGCGCTCGATCCTTTTGAATTTATTCGAACCATTGCTGTCACTCGAATTATGATGCCACGCTCTTATGTGAGATTATCCGCTGGGCGTGAATCCATGAATGAACAAACGCAAGCTTTCTGTTTTATGGCTGGAGCAAATTCTATTTTTTATGGCGAGCAATTATTGACTACAGCGAATCCATCCGTCGCAAAAGATAAAGCGTTATTTGAGAAATTGCAGATCCAGCCTGAGCGAGTCGCAGGAGATAGTTTGATTTCACAAGAACCCAAGCCATTTTGGGATGAAACGGCCTTGTATAAAAATGCTGTAGCCAGTTAATACCTGGATTTGCTGAACGTGCCTAACCCTTCCGATATTGATGCTGTATTAGCTTTAGAGTTGCAAGATAGAGCTCAACAGAATCTTTATCGATTTCGTCAACCTTTTGATGGTGCCCAAGGGGCAATTGTTCAATTTCATGGTAAATCTTATATCAACTTTTGTTCCAATGATTATCTTGGATTGGCCTCTCATCCAAAAATAGCGGAAGCGGCTCAGCTTGGTATTCAAAAATTTGGCGTGGGTTCTGGCGCTTCACATCTGGTTTGTGGGCATCATGAACAACATCAATTACTGGAAGAGGAACTAGCTGCTCTAACAGGCCGAGAAAGCGCTTTGTTATTTTCAACGGGATTCATGGCGAATATTGGCACGATTAATGCCTTGGTCGATCAGCAAGATTCTGTCTTTCAAGATAAGTTAAATCATGCATCATTATTAGATGGAGGATTACACAGTGGTGCAAATTTCAGACGCTTCCCTCATAAAAATTATTCACGTTTGCAACAGTTACTCGAAAAATCACAATCACGTCGAAATTTAGTGGTTTCTGACGCTGTGTTTTCCATGGATGGAGATGAATGTGATGCCAAGCAGTTAGCTAACTTGTGTCAAAGCAAAGCTTGGCTGATGTTAGATGATGCGCATGGTTTTGGGGTTTTTGGAAAGAATGGCGCTGGTTTTGCAGAACAGCAAAATTTAACTCAGCAACAATTACCTATTTTGATGGCTACTTTCGGGAAAGCTTTGGGCACTTGTGGCGCTTTTGTGGCAGGCTCAAAACAATTGACAGAAACTTTGATTCAACATGCGAGAAGTTATATTTATACCACAGCCATGCCCGCAGCCATGGCAATGGCCACTCGTCAGAGCTTAAACATTCTGCAACAAGAACCCGAACGGCGTGAGCACTTAAAACAATTGATAGCTTTTTTTCAAAAAAATTGTGTACAACTCGGGCTACCCGTGATGCAATCCAACACGGCAATACAACCCTTAGTGGTTGGGGACGAAACAAGCTGTTTGCAGATCTCTCAATCGCTCAAAGAGAGTGGTTTAATGGTGGTTGCAATTAGGCCACCGACTGTACCCAAAGGCACATCCAGATTGCGAGTGACCTTAACGGCACAACATCAGTTATCACAAGTTGAGCAATTGTTAGAACGATT
>PCTP01000257.1:0-282 GCA_002770795.1 Gammaproteobacteria bacterium CG22_combo_CG10-13_8_21_14_all_40_8
TTGTTGGTGCCTGATTTTGTGACAACTTTAATGCCTGCACCAGAAAAACCACCATCTTTGACAGAGAAAGGATTCGTCGCTACCGAAATTTGATCAATGGCATCAATTGAAATCGGTGAACGTTGTGTAGGATAACCACTACCATTCAGGCCAAAATCGTCATCCTGGCGAACACCATCTATAGATAAACTATTATATCTTGGGTTATTACCTGCAACAGACATGGAATTGGTATCATCGTCTAAAACATTGACTAAAGGATTTCTGCGCAACACACTTTTC
>PCTP01000257.1:328-10907 GCA_002770795.1 Gammaproteobacteria bacterium CG22_combo_CG10-13_8_21_14_all_40_8
AAACACTGTTCGAGCCGCTGTTAGGAAGATGAACACCTAGAGCTGTACCGGTTATCACAATTTTATTATCATCATTAGACACTAAGTTTTCTCGGACAACATAAGGGTTGCCTAATTCTAAATAGACATCATTAATGGTATCGTCTTGATATATGTCAGAATCGATAACGATGCGATATGGCCCGCCAACACGTAAGCCGCGAACACTAAATGCCCCTGAGTCATTGGTATCAACTTGACGAGTGATACCCGTTGGAATATGTGTAATAATAATGTGAGTATTGGCTGCTGGAGCTCCAGAGGGTGTATTCACCTGACCGCGAATGGACGATGTGGTTTCATCTGCCATTGCAGGAGCTGCACCAAAAAGAGCCAAGGCAACGGCACTGGCTATTAACTGCTTGTTCATAATTTCCCCTAGAAATCAAATAAAGTATTAGTATTAAAAATCGAGAGAAGTATGCGAGGTAATTACTACAGAAAGATGACATATTTTTGACAATTCATGCTTGATAAAGTCAATATGAAAAATCATTAAAAGCTTCATCATATCGTCATATTTTTATTAAATAATAAGAACGTTTAAGTATCTAATAACTAACTGTTAAAGGTTTGTCATGAAACTCATTTCCTATGTTGCGATAATTGTTTTTTTTATCACCCCAAGATCAAGTTATTCTTTTGATAAAATTGGGCATAGAGTTTGTGCAGATATTGCACAGCATTTGCTCAGTGATAAGAGTCAAAAGAAAATAAATGAATTACTAGGCTCTGAAACGATGGCAGAGGCATCTACCTATGTCGACGAAATGCGTTCAAATCCTGATGAGTTTTGGCAAAAGAAATCGACAGCATTTCATTATGTGACAGTTCCTGATGATACCACCTATCTAAAAGTCGGAGCCCCTAAACAGGGTGATGCGATGACTGCATTGACACATTATTCTACGGTACTACTTGATACTAAAGCACAGCATGATGACCAAGTTCTTGCGCTGAAGTTTATTATTCATATTATTGCAGATCTACATCAACCACTCCATGTTGGCAATGGAAATGACCGCGGTGGCAATGATGTTAAAATTAAAAACTTTGGTCATTTTACTAATCTGCATCATGTTTTGGATACTGAACTCATTGATAGTCAAAAACTCAGTTATACTGAATGGTCGGATTGGTTAAGAAGGAAAATTTCGCAACAAGAAATCACACTTTGGAGTCATTCAACTCCATTAGACTGGATTGCAGAAAGCAAAGAAATAAGATTGAAAATCTATCCTAAATCACAAAAAATTGGTTGGGATTATCAATATCAAAACCTACCTATTATCAAAAAAAGAATGGAACAAGCTGGCGTAAGAATCGCCAGTTATTTGAATGGATTATTTGATAAATCTTAATTTAACAAGAGTGATAGACAATTGATTAAAACCACCATCATTATTTTATTGGTATTTGTGTCTCAGTGGACTAATGCAGTCAATTTTGAGTATCAAGACATTGATGATCTCAATAAAGTTTTATCCACTTTCATGAGAGATAAGGCTTTGTCTGAAACTCAACCAAGTGAAATCAAAAAACCACTGGTGATCTTTGATATTGATGACACATTATTAGCGTCAAAATATTTTGTAGGTAGTGACAAATGGTATAACTGGCAACGTGGCAGAGATATGCAAGATCCAAAAGGCTCCACAATACGGATTGCAGAAACAGATAAATTTTTCTGCCTATTTGATTTTTTAGGTACTTTTTTTGATTTAGGTGATAGCCTTTCCACCCAACCAGATGCATCATCTGTTTTTAATAAGATAAAAAAACAGCCCCTGAATCTTTTGATATTAACTTCACGTTCACCCGATTATCGTGGAGCTACACAACGTGAATTGAAACAAAATGGATTCGATATTAATGGTCTTCATTTAATGAAAAATAACTTGGACCTATCGTTTTATTTCTCAGAGGGCAACCGAGTTGCAACAATCACTTACAAAAATGGAATCGTTATGACGGCAGGTATGGACAAAGGAAGAGTATTAATGGCTTTGTTGAATAAGTTAGATGTAAGAACACAAGATATTTATTTTGTGGATGATAATTTGAAAAATATTCACAATATGCAACAAGCTTGGAAACATGAATCTGTACGCATACACAGTTTTCATTATACGCACATAGATAAGTCAATTAGCACCCAAGAGATAGAACAATCACGTATAGTTCAACTGAAGTTAAAAAACCTATTAACTTCCCTCAACCCTGAAAAAGCCTTGGCTATAGAAAATGGAAAATGCCAATAGGTTTAATGTAAGTCCGACAGGCTCCTAGAATTGTATTGACCAACTATTTAAAGTTCCGCTATCACCCCAATAGTTGTCAGCTATGATCAATGTCCATAGACCGCTAGTGTGGACATTATTGACGAGGCTAATAGGGTAACTGGCAATAATATTGTTATTACTGTCACTACCTTTTTTTGCCTTTAAATCGAAGAAATCACCACTAGGCGTAGTTAATCTTAGACTGATATCTCCACGATAAGTATGAGTAATATTCACTGAAACGGTTGCTGTACTTTTGGCAGAACTGAGTAATACATTTAAATCACTTGTCACCGTTGCATGATCAGGAATGAATTGTGACTGGGTATTTTGATAAAAATCTGGCGCAGAAGGTGGTGCTATCACATTGACTACCTGAGTTTGCGTTGCACTTTGACCATCTGCACTCTGGATAGTTAATACGGCTGTAAAAGAGCCTGCTGTGAGGTAGCTATGAGAAGCATTAACCCCTGTTGCAGATTGGCTGTCACCAAAGTCCCAGTTGTAGCTACTAATAGAGCTTCCTGATGCTGAACTTGCACTACCATTGAATTGGCAGTCAAGATTGTTACAACTCAGGGTAAATGAGGCCATAGGCGTTGATGGTAGTGGCGAGCCAGATATAAATGATTGACCACTATTTACCGCACCTGGGCTTTGGTTCGATGGCGCTTTCCAACTAAAATCACTATATTGAGTGCCTGTCCCTATCAGCTGTAGTGACTGTCCAATAGGTGTTGTGGAGGTTTCTGAAACAGCGACATCAACAGAGCTTAGACCAGAAGCAGGGCCGGTTGTGGCAGTGAAACTACCTTCATAGCTGAGAAACAATACCACTGATCCTAAATTGTCGATAAGGGCTATACCATCTGGAGCACCATTTTGTAATCCTGCAAAAGCAAAGTTAATCGTGCCAAAACCATTGCTTTGAGCTGGAATAGAACCACTGAGATTGAGGGTTGAATAGGATGCGCCATTACTACCATTGTAGGCGATAAGCTGCCATCCACTGAGATCAATTCCGGCGTTTCCAGCTATTTCTATAAACTCTCCTACATCTGAACCATTGTTATCATAATGAAATTCATTAATCCATACTTGATTACCACTGGGGGCAGGTACTGCTTGTGTTGTTATAGATAGAGTTGGACTTGGGTTTGATTCATTCGCACTGCTATCTACTGCCGTCAAATAGTAGTCATAACTCGTGTTGGCATTTACTTGAGCATCAGAATAGTTTGTGGAACCAATGCTTGAAGCAGTGATACGGGTGAAATTATTGGCTCCAGACAGGCTTATATACAGATAATAACCCGCTAGATCTGGTTCATTATTGGCCGTCCAACTCAGGTTGACACCTGAACTTGTTGCAGTAGCAGAAAGACCAACAGGCGTGCTTGGGGGCGTGGTATCACCACCAGTACTTCCACCTAATGCTGAACAATCATTGGCAAAAACACAAATAATATATTCTGGGTGATCTACAAAAGGATTGCGGTTTCCTTGAAAACCAAAAACGACATCATTACGATGAAGTTCATTGGCATCGACAGGATCTTCTTGTGCCCATTGCAATAAAACAGATTTCAATCCCATGTAGGCAATCGAGATATTCGCACCTGTATTCGATTGAGCAATGAGGTTGATATCATCAGTCAAGCGTAGATCAGGTTCACTAAATCCCGTTATGCTATGGTTTCCGCCATCGTAACGTACGGCCATATACATTAAAGCTCGTGCCACATCGCCTCGGCGTCCAGACCAAGTTTCCCATTTACCTTGTGCAAATGAGCCAGCTGTCCAGTTTGATTCTGTGGAAGTGCCACCTCGATTGTTATTGATTTCCGTGGTTTTTTCGGTACAACCACTCAAACAATTGTCATAAGGTTTGTTACTGCGACTGGAATTATAGCTACTGTCAGCTGCAAATAGATGGTGTCCATCGGTATAGGGATAATTACTGACACCATCAGTATTGTTAGGAAATCCATAAGATTTAGGCCAACTGTGTTCCCTGTTATAAAAACTATTACCGCCACCCACTTTGGTATAACTGGCGTTTTTATAAATAGTGAGAACATTGGCTGGATTATTGGGATCTTGATCTGCTGCTTCAATAATATCCCACACATCAGTTGTGGTGGATGTATAAGGATAGCGTTGATGATCTTTGATAATATTGTGCAGGCTTGCATGGAGAGTCTCTGGACTAGAGATATTCACAGGTGCATAATAATTCGCTGGTGGAGCAGCATAGATAGCACTGCTGAAAGCCAATAATATTGACAGTACAAAGTAGTTCAATTCCCTCAAATTGCTTGAGTAGTTCATGGTATAAACCTCTGTTAATGATATGGAAAGAGTTATTTCTCATTGTTATTGTTGTAATTTCGAAAATGCTTTTTCTACAACAGCCAAGACAATAAATAGGTAAAGTGAAAAAATGATGAAGGTTAGATGAAGGTTGTGTGACGTGGAGTGAGATAAGCTGATATCGCCATTTGGAGCAGTTGAATAGAAAAGTACCTAAAACAGGCGGGCAAGAGATGATGAACATCATTCAACAACTAGCGAAAGTTTTAATTGAACAGCGTTTTAGAATGACAACGGCTGAATCCTGCACTGGCGGGCTGATAGCTGCGCATTTAACCCGTTTAGCTGGAAGCTCTGCTTGGTTTGATTCAGCTATTATTACCTATTCAAATCAGGCCAAAATAAGACTACTTGAGGTCTCTGGTGAAACGCTTGCATGCCATGGAGCAGTAAGCCAACAGACTGCACAGGAAATGGTGCTGGGAGTTGTATTGTTAAATGAGGTCGAGGTGGGCATTTCTGTGACAGGTATTGCCGGCCCTGATGGCGGATCAAAAGAAAAACCGGTCGGGACTGTTTGGATTGCGTGGAATATAGCGCCTTGGAATTTACTGAAAACCGAACTGTTTCATTTTGAAGGAAAACGAGATGAGATAAGAAACCAAGTCGTTATCACTGCATTAGAGGGTTTGTTGACGCTGTTAAAGGATACTAACTCAAGGAAATTTAAAGAAAATTTGATTTAAATAAAAATAAATGAAAACAGTTGTTTCCGGGGCTGTATTTCTGTGAAATAATACTAGTTGAATTACTACTATAATTTATGAGGAACCTTAAGATGGATGACAATAAAAAGAAAGCGTTAAGTGCTGCACTTGGCCAAATAGAACGTCAATTTGGTAAGGGCTCAATCATGAGACTAGGCGATAAAACCTACGCAAGAAATATTGCCGTTTACTCATCTGGTTCTTTAACCTTAGATATTGCTCTAGGGGTTGGCGGTTTACCTAGAGGACGTGTGGTTGAAATTTACGGGCCAGAGTCATCAGGAAAAACCACCATGACTTTGCAAGCTATTGCCAGTTGCCAACGAGCTGGAGGAACGGCTGCTTTTGTGGACGCAGAACATGCTCTCGATCCCGTTTATGCTGAGAAATTGGGCGTAAAGCTAGAAGATTTATTAATTTCACAACCAGATACCGGTGAACAAGCCCTTGAGATAACAGATATGCTGGTGCGTTCAGGTGCTGTCGATATGGTTGTTATCGACTCTGTTGCCGCATTAACACCAAAAGCGGAAATTGAAGGGGATATGGGCGATCATCATGTGGGACTTCAAGCAAGACTTATGTCTCAAGCATTACGAAAAATCACTGGCAATATTAGTCGTTCAAATTGTTTAGTTATTTTTATTAACCAAATTCGTATGAAAATAGGGGTTATGTTTGGTAATCCTGAAACTACCACAGGCGGAAATGCATTAAAGTTTTATGCTTCTGTTCGACTGGATATTCGTCGTACTGGATCGGTAAAGGACGGTGAAGAAGTTATCGGTAGTGAAACGCGCGTGAAAGTGGTTAAAAACAAAGTTGCTGCGCCATTTAAACAAGCTGAGTTCCAAATTCTTTACGGAGAAGGGACTTCAATACAAGGCGAAATTATTGATTTAGGCGTACAAGAAGGCTTTATAGAGAAAGCGGGCTCTTGGTACAGTTATCAAGGCACCAAAATCGGCCAAGGGAAGGCAAAGGTTATTGATTTTTTAAAAGAAAATCCAGATATTTCCCAAACCATCGAACAGCAAATTCGTGATAAATTATTGGCCATTCCTGCAGAGAAAGAAGCTTTAGTGGCTGAGCTTGAAGATTAAGCGTTTGAAGATGAAAAGTTGAACATTGACTTTTAACTCATGAATAAGCAAAGTGCTTGGATGTGTGCTCAGGGAATGTTAGCAAGACGCGAACATTCCCTGTTTGAGCTTAAACAAAAACTCATCAAAAAAGACTACGATATTGCCGAAATTGACTTGGTATTAGTTCGCTTACAAGAAAAGGGATGGCAAAGCGATGAAAAATTTTGCGAAATCTATATTCGCAGCAAAGTAAATAATGGGCAAGGTCCGGTTAAAATCTGCTATGATCTCAAGCAAAAGGGGATCAGCAGCGAATTGATTTATCGTTATATAGAAAGCTATGACGATGATTGGTTAAACTTATGCCAAGAACTTTTTCAAAAAAAATTTAAGGGGCAAAAAAGCAAAGAATTAAAAGTTCTTGCCCAACAAATGCGATTTCTATCCTCTAGAGGTTTCCCCACAAATATTATCCAACGCGTGATAAGATAACAACATTCTTCAGAATCAAGACATTAATCGAGTTCACTATGAATACAACCATAAAATCGAGCCAGCAAATTAGAACAGCTTTCCTGGAATTTTTTAGCCAAAAAGGACACACACCAGTGTTATCTTCCCCTTTAGTGCCAGGAAATGACCCAACGCTATTGTTCACTAACGCCGGCATGGTTCAGTTCAAAGAGTTGTTTTTGGGACAAGAAAAACGCAGTTATTCCAAGGCGGTGAGTGTGCAACGTTGTGTGCGTGCCGGTGGTAAGCACAATGATCTAGAAAATGTGGGTTATACCGCACGCCATCATACCTTTTTTGAAATGTTGGGTAATTTTAGTTTTGGTGACTATTTTAAACGTGATGCGATTAAATATGCTTGGGAGTTTCTAACGCAAGTTGTTGGATTACCTGCCGAAAAGCTTTGGGTGACTGTCTATAAAGATGATCTAGAAGCTGAAAAAATTTGGTTTGATGATGTGGGCATCGATCAAACTCGTTTTTCTCGTTTAGGAGAAAAAGATAATTTTTGGGCCATGGGAGATACTGGGCCCTGTGGTCCTTGCTCAGAAATTTTTTATGACCATGGAGAAGATATTCCAGGTGGGCCTCCAGGTTCTGAAGGCGAAGATGAAGATCGTTATATTGAAATTTGGAATCTTGTGTTTATGCAATACGAGCGTCAAGCAGATGGCTCGATGATCCCATTACCTAACCCGTCCATTGATACTGGGATGGGATTAGAAAGGATTGCAGCGATTTTGCAAGGTGTTCATAGTAATTATGAAATTGATACCTTCCAACATCTTATCCATGACACAGCCAAGGTTGTGGGATGCCAGGATCTAGAAAATCAGTCACTGAGAGTAATCGCTGATCATATTCGATCCTGCTCATTTATGATTGCGGATGGCGTTCTCCCTTCCAACGAGGGGCGAGGCTATGTGTTGCGCCGAATTATACGTCGTGCGGTACGTCACGGATTTAAACTGGGAGGAGAGCAAGGTTTTTTCAACAAGCTAGTGGCTTCCCTCTGCCAAGTGATGGGTGAACCCTATCCAGAATTAGTCGAATCCCAAGCGCGCATCGAGATGACATTGGCTCGTGAAGAAGAGCAATTTTCCAGAACTCTGGCGCAGGGCATGGAGTTGTTGGAAAAGGAGCTGGTTAAACTCTCTGGTGACTGTATACCAGGTGAACTGGTTTTTAAACTCTACGATACCTTTGGTTTCCCCCTGGATTTAACCTGTGACATTGCCAGAGAGAAATCTCTTCAGGTGGATGAAGAGGGTTTTGAAAAAGAGATGAATGCCCAAAAAAATCGCTCAAAACAATCAAGTCAGTTTGCCGTTGATTATCGAGATGGCATTCATTCGGATCAAAAAACCGAGTTTTTAGGCTATGACCAATTAGAAGTGTCATCGGTGATTAGGGAGATTTTCTATCAAGGAGAAAGTGTTACTCAGATTGAAAAACAGCAATCTGCGGTTATCGTGCTGGATTGCACCAGCTTTTATGCGGAGTCTGGTGGCCAGGTTGGTGATAAAGGCTCATTAATTTTTAATGGGGGTGTTTTTGAGGTGTCAGATACCACTAAATCAGGTAACGCCTTCCTTCATCATGGTCATCTGGCCTCAGGTCATTTAAAGGTTGGAGATGTTGTCGATGCCAGAGTCGAATCCGAGGTGAGACGCGCTACAGCACTGAATCATTCAGCGACACATCTTATTCATGCAGCACTCAGACAAGTTTTAGGGCTACATGTTGTACAAAAAGGCTCAATGGTTTCCTCTGACTATTTAAGATTTGACTTTGCCAACCCTGAACCCGTGAGTCCACAACAGCTTTTAGAGATTGAAGCCATTGCTAATCACCATATTCAGAAAAATTATGAAGTTGTCACGCAGTTGATGACCCCAGAAAAAGCCAGAGAAGATGGTGCGATGGCTTTATTTGGTGAGAAGTATGGAGAAGAGGTTAGAGTACTCACTATGGGGACTTTTTCTAAAGAGCTGTGTGGTGGTACCCATGTTAAAAGAACGGGTGATATCGGCCTTGTCAAATTGACCCATGAGTCAGGTATCGCTTCTGGTGTACGACGTGTCGAAGGACTGAGTGGTAAAAAAGCGATAGACTACATGCAAAAACAACAGCAACTTATTCAACAATTGAGCACAGTTTTGAAGTCAAATTCAGACAACTTGTTGGATAGGGTTGAACAGTTACAACAGCAACTGAAAGAAAGTCAAAAAAATATTCAAGACATGCAGACTAAAATAGTCTTGGGTCAAGATCATGATCCCATGAGTGAGACCATAGAAATAAAAGGCATTCAACTTCTCACAAAACAATATGAAAACTTACCCATTAAGGCTTTAAGAGACACGCTTGATAAGCTAAAAGACAAGCTTAAGCAAGGTGTTGTCATTTTAGCTTCAAAAGATGAAGAGAAAGCGCAAATCATCGTGGGGGTGACAAAACCTTTGTGTAATAAACTCAATGCAGGTCAGTTAGTTAATTTCTTGGCACAGCAAATTGGTGGAAAAGGAGGCGGACGGCCAGATATGGCGCAGGCAGGTGGGCCTGATGGCGCTCATCTCACTCAGGTTTTAGATTCTGCAAAAGATTGGATAAAACAGAATTATAGTTCTTAGAATTGAGGTCTAAAGGATGAAAATTGAAAAAAATCAAGAAAAACAAAAGGAATTCTTGAGTTCTGTGGCAAACCCTAAGATAATGTGAGTGCAGGTAAAACTCATTTATGCTCTTGAACTTTACTAATATGACCCCATAAATGAGCGGAGGGGTTGCTGATGATGTCAAATGATTGATCAAAACAGCAGCCATACACAATTGATTAATGGAGATTGACATATGTTAATTTTAACAAGAAGGGTTGGAGAAACCCTTATGATAGATGATGATGTTACGGTAACCGTTTTGGGCGTTAAAGGAAATCAAGTACGTATTGGCATCAATGCACCAAAGGAAGTTTCTGTTCACAGAGAAGAAATTTATCTTAAAATCCAAAGAGAAAAGAATGATCCTGATGCTGAAGAATCTATCGGCAACGTTTAATTCATAATATTAAGGATATTATCAAATCAACACTTGTTTTTTTTTCAAAATAAGGTAATATCCTTCGCCGTTAATCCTGTACAGATTTAACCTCAGTTAAACAATACAGATAAGTATAGATAGAGTTTCGGAGAGGTGGCCGAGAGGCTGAAGGCGCTCCCCTGCTAAGGGAGTATGGGCGTTAAACCCCATCGAGGGTTCGAATCCCTCCCTCTCCGCCATTAAATGCGAGAAAAATTGAGGTGGCATTTAAGTTGACAATAAAAAGTTAACCCTTATAATGCCCGCCTCAATGAAGAGAAGTCAAAAGTTATGCGCCCGTAGCTCAGCTGGATAGAGTACCTGGCTACGAACCAGGGGGTCGGGAGTTCGAATCTCTCCGGGCGCGCCATATTAAAAAATCACCTTCAAGGTGATTTTTTTTGCAAAAAATTCTATATTTCTCATGTCAAATTGCTGCTACCTTAAGATTTAACTTCTAAACTTCCTAGGATCTTGTCCAAGAATAGACTGATCTACTGCG
>PCTP01000050.1 GCA_002770795.1 Gammaproteobacteria bacterium CG22_combo_CG10-13_8_21_14_all_40_8
TCGAGGCGAAACATCTCCTGATAAACATTATAAGGTATTTGAAAAAGACCAAGATATTTTTTTGAAGGATCTTCAAAGTCAACAAATCACCCATATCACACAAACATCTGAAGATGAAAACCAACCTCGATTTTTGCAAGATGAGTCGAAAATACCCAAAGTGTTATTTTGGAAAAAAGATACTTTATTCATGAATCAATCCGGTCAACTCTCAGAGCTGACTCAATTAATCGCTGAAGATGAACCTAAAAACAAACCAGATTACTCTTATCTCGACACCAAACAACAAGCGTATTTTGAAACCCTCAGAGAGATTCATCATAATAAAAAATTAGTCAAACAGCGTGATAAGACCTTACCCAAATTTCATTCTCGTCCTTTCTACCTAGGAGCTGATACTCAAATTATTGAAAAATTAGTGAATCCTAGTGGAGAGTTTGTAGTTTTAGTGGTTCAGGAAAAAAGTTACAAGTCCGGACCTGAGGGAAAATTGGCTCGATTTGTGACTGATTCAGGTTACATAGATATAGAGACCGTTAGAACTCGGGTAGGTCAAAATCCTCTCGCACCTCAATATTTAATGTTGTTAGATCTCAATAATCACACCCAAATCCAGCTCCCTTACGATGCTCTTGAAGATATCCATAAAGATCGATTGTTTGATGAAAGAAAAGCTGCAACAAAATGGCATATGGCACATGGCGCGTCCAAGGAAAAAGCCGAAGAGTTAACCTTGGCACCCAATACTCGAGCTGTCACCATTTCAAATCTACAATGGTCAACTGATGGTATGAGTGCAGCCGTTATGTTACGCGCCATTGACAATAAAGATCGTTGGATTGCCACCTTGGATCTTAAAACTGGTCGGCTGAAGCAACAGCATCAACTCACCGATCAAGCTTGGATCAACTGGGATTTCAACGAGATGGGTTGGCTCAAAAATAGCCATACTTTGTGGTATCTATCAGAAGAATCTGGTTTTTCTCATCTTTATCTTAGAGATACCCTCTCTCGTAAAACTCGACAAATTACACAAGGGAAATGGGAAGTTTCTCACCCAGTACCCACACAAGATGGCCAAACCATTTATTTCCGTGCCAACGTTGAACATCCCGGAAAATATGAAATTTATGCTGTTGATGTTAAAACAAAAAAAATGACCCCGATCACCCATCTTGGTGGAAACAATGATTTTCAATTGGCGGGCGATGAGAAGCATCTATTGATCAATCATTCCACCAACATTCGTCAGAATGAAATTTATCTAAAAGATCTTACAAAGACTCAACCAGCACTTGCCATCACGGACACCATGAGTGCAGAGTACAAAGCCATTGATTGGTTATCACCAGAGATAGTCGATGTCCCCTCCAGCCATGTTAAACAAGACATCAAAGCTAAATTCTACAAACCGAAAGATTTTGATCCCAGCAAAAAATACCCAGCCGTATTTTTTGTGCATGGAGCAGGTTACCTGCAGAATTCCGATTTAGGATGGTCTTATTACTACCATGAAATGATGTTCCACACGCTATTGGTGAATCAAGGGTATTTAGTGCTAGATATGGATTACCGAGGTTCAGCAGGCTATGGTCGAGATTGGCGTACAGCTATCTATCGCAATATGGGACATCCTGAAGTAGAAGATCTCAAAGATGGTGTGAATTGGTTAGCTAAAAACTGGTCCGTTGATCCTAAAAAGGTTGGTGTTTATGGCGGATCTTACGGTGGGTTCCTCACCTATATGTCCCTGTTCACTGAGCCAGACTTATTTGCCGCTGGAGCAGCACTCAGACCTGTTGCCGATTGGTCTCATTATAATCATGAATATAGCTCTAATATCCTTAACACGCCCAACATTGATCCCATTGCCTATGAACGAAGCTCACCCATAGAATATGTGGACGGTCTTAAAAAACCCTTATTAATCATGAGTGGCATGCTAGATGATAACGTTTTTTTCCAGGATTCAATTCGTATCGTACAGGCTCTCATTGAACACAAAAACCCCAACTTCCAATTAGCTGTTTATCCCATGGAAAGACACAGCTTTCATATTGCTAGCAGTTGGTTAGATGAATACCGTCGAATTTATAAGCTTATGAATGAAAATCTCAAATAATTTACCTTGAAACTGGGAATATCAACAACTGTCAATCTGTTGGTATTTCCCCCATCGCCTCTCATAGCCATTCATTCTCTGTGAAAATTCCATTGTTATTTCTATTAATACAGACAGGAAAAACCATGTAATTTGTTGTATCATACCGCCAATTTTTATTTTCTAGAGATTTACCATGAGTGATTCCACTTCAAATCCAACTTTAGCCAATGCTTTTTACGCCCAATCGGGTGGTGTCACCGCTGTCATTAATGCTTCTGCGGCGGGTTTAATTGAAACTGCACGTTTGCATCCTGATAGAATAGGTAAGGTGTTTGCTGGTAAAAATGGCATCATTGGCGCGTTAAAAGAAGAGCTGATTGATACCAGTCTAGAAACGAATGAAGATATAGCGGCTCTTAAACATACGCCATCGGGGGCATTTGGATCTTGTCGTTTCAAGTTAAAAAGCTTACAAGAGAGTCGCGCAGAATATGAACGCCTGATTGCGGTTTTTAAAGCACACAATATTCGTTACTTTTTTTACAATGGCGGTGGCGACTCGATGGACACCGCTCATAAGGTTTCACAACTCAGTGAAACCATGGGCTACCCCATTACCTGTGTCGGCGTGCCAAAAACTGTGGATAATGATCTGCCCGTTACCGACAACTGTCCAGGTTTTGGTTCCGTGGCTAAGTATATTGCGGTTTCCATTCGTGAAGCGGGGTTTGATGTCGCCTCCATGGCAGCCACTTCTACCAAAGTATTTGTGATGGAAGTAATGGGAAGGCATGCCGGCTGGATTGCCGCAGCGGGTGGTTTAGCTGCAGAACAAGAAGGTGATGCTCCTCATATCATTTTATTTCCTGAAATTCCTTTTGAGCAAACAGCATTTTTAGCCCGAGTTGATTTTTGCGTAAAAACCTATGGCTATTGTGCCATTGTGGTATCTGAAGGCGTCAAAAATCCTGAGGGTCAATTTTTGGCCGATGCAGGCACTGTGGATGTTTTTGGTCATAACCAATTGGGCGGTGTCGCACCAGTGATTGCCAACCTTATCAAATCCAATCTAGGCTATAAATATCATTGGGCTGTTTCTGATTATCTACAAAGAGCGGCACGTCACATTGCTTCTGCCACAGATGTAGAACAAGCCTATGCCTTAGGCAAAGCTGCTATGGAATTTGCACTGGCAGGAAAGAATGCAACCATGCCAATCGTGGTGAGAGAAAGTGAAACGCCTTATCGTTGGAGCGTAGGGCAAGCATCACTGTCTGAGGTGGCCAATGTCGAGAAAATGTTGCCTAGAGATTATATTTCTGAAGATGGTTTTGGTATCACGGCAAAGGCACGCACTTATTTGCAACCATTAATCCAAGGCGAAGACTACCCACCTTATAAAAATGGACTCCCTCAATATGTCAAACTACAAAATAAATTGGTATCTAAGTTAATTGATGAAGATTTTACAATCTGAATGGGAAAAACTTGAGCTGCTCTTTCTAGACTAGGGTAAAAGGAATTACCATTTAGCTTGGGTAATGTAGGATTTTTTAATGACTTCATTAAAACCAGCCACATGTTCTGCAGAGAACTGAAAACCTTGTGATTTGTTAATTTCTTTCACCGCCGTTAACAAGGTTTTTTTATAGGGTCGGTCTGGTCTATCACTGGTAATCGACATAAAAGTGTCCACCATGGCTAAGATCACTGCCCCAACACATTCAATGGGCCCTTTATGGCCTGATGGGTAGCCCTTACCGTCAATTTGTTCATGATGAAATTGGATAATTTCAGCGGCTTCATCAAACCCCGGAACTTGCTTAAGTAAACCGACTCCCATGGAAACATGCCGATGGACAATCTCTTTTTGAGTGTCATCTAATTCCGCAGCTTGATTCATAATTTCATTGGGAACCATGCCCATGGTAAATTCATGCACATAGATCGCCGCCAATAACTGCTCTGGATCGATGACTTCACCATAAATACTATTAAGTTCTCGGCACAAAGATAGCGTTCTTTCTAAACGCACTCCGCGCCATGGATCAAGTACATGCGAATTTTCAGCCAGTTCTCTAAAAAACTCTAAGGCACTGCTGGTTTTTTTTTGGTTAGATTCTGTTGTACCAACCAATTCAGGAATGACTTTTTTATTTTTTTCTTCAAATTCTTGCATGGCTTGTTCCAAAGAAAAATGACCTTGCAAAATAGCGTGGGTCGCACATTCAGCAATATGAATTCGAGTGTTATCATCATCACATTGATGCAATGCTGAAATTAAAAACTCTAGCTGGTTTAATGTGGTTTGGCTGGCAACATCGGTGTTCATTAAATCTCGTAGTACTTCATCGGTTTCATGGATCACCGCTTGAATAAACTGTCCGTAGTTTGGATGATAAGGGTAAGTCTCATCACGAATGTCTGTCACCAATTCTTCTAGCTCATGCAACGCCTCGACAATTGGGGCAATAAAGACCATGTTGCAATTGCCTTTCACTGAATGCATGGAACGGAACAATTCATTCAAATCGCCAGAATTAGAATCTTGAGCTAAACGATCGACACAAGCATCCATAATCTCAATAGATTCTTGGGTACTTCCATAGAAATCGTCCTTGAGCTCTTGATCAAGTTCAGTAAATTCTGGACAGGTGAAATTAGTCATGGGTTAAGTGTTTTGAACTCGGTAGAGTAATTAATATTATTATGGCAAATATTCGAGAAAGCACAAATTTTTCAATAGATTAATGGTTTCGTTTAGAGAACAAGGTGCCATGCCCTTGTTCTCTAAAGCTCAGTACTATGATTAGAACTGTTCTTACAGCTCTTCTTATAGCTCTTCTTACAATAAAGGAGCAATGACCAAAGAAACAATCGCCATCACGTTAATGAGAATATTCATTGATGGACCTGCAGTATCTTTGTAAGGATCACCAACAGTATCACCTACAACAGCAGCAGTATGGGTATCACTGCCCTTTCCACCCATATTGCCTTTCTCAATATGCTTCTTGGCATTATCCCAAGCACCACCGGAGTTAGCCATTTTTAATGCCAATAAGACAGCCGTCAGTAAACCACCGGCCAACATGCCACCTAACGCCTCACCACCTAACAAAAATCCCACGATAACAGGTGAAACCACGGCAATAATCCCAGGAAGAATCATCTTCTTCAGCGCAGCGGTTGTTGCAATATCCACACATCGATCACTATCTGGCTCTGCAGTCCCTTCTAACAGTCCTTTAATTTCTTTAAATTGACGACGTATTTCGTTAATCATTGCCATCGCAGCATCGCCTACCGCTGTCAAAGCAATAGAAGCAATCAAATAAGGAATAATACCACCAATAAATAGTCCCGATAAAACTAAAGGGTTATCTAAAGTGAGTGCAAATTGCGGATGATGGAGCAGCATGGTCGCTTGAAAGGCTGAAATAATGGCTAAAGCAGCTAGGGCTGCTGCGCCAATGGCGAAGCCTTTACCAATCGCTGCTGTCGTATTCCCTAACTCATCTAACGAATCCGTTATCGCTCGGGTTTCTTTACCTAATCCAGCCATTTCAGCAATACCACCGGCGTTATCGGCCACTGGGCCATAAGCATCAATTGCCATGGTAATTCCCACTGTGGCTAACATACCTACCGCAGCAATCCCTACACCATAAAGACCCGCAAAATGTGTCGACGTGAGAATAATGGCCACAATCACTAACACAGGTAATACCACAGATTGTTTACCTACAGACAAACCCGTAATGATTACCGTGGCCGCACCCGTTTTGCCTGATTCAGCAATTCGTCGCACAGGGTGAGAAGAGGTGTAGTATTCTGTGATAAGACCAATTGCAATACCGCCTACCGCACCAGCTAATACCGCATACCATACATTCTGTGAAATATCCATTTTAGTCATCACAAAATAAGCCACAATAATAAAGGTCACTGCCGCAAAAATAGTCCCTAAACGTAATGCTACTTCAGGTTTTTGTGCAGAGGTCACTTTCACTAAGAAGATACCCATTAGCGAGGTTAAAAGTCCTGCAGAGGCTAGAGCCAAAGGTAAAAACATTAAATCTGCAATAGTCCCTAAATTGGATACAACAAGTGTAGATGCAATGGCAATGGTGGCAATCATCGCACCACAGTAGGATTCAAAAATATCTGATCCCATTCCAGCCACATCACCCACATTATCACCCACATTATCAGCAATCACACCTGGATTACGTGGATCGTCTTCAGGGATACCAGCTTCTAACTTACCCACTAGGTCAGCACCAACGTCAGCACTCTTAGTAAAAATACCACCGCCTACACGAGAAAATAATGCAACGATGGAAGCCCCCATACCAAAACCATGAATCGCATGGGCATGTTCTGGGTTATTGCCAAAAAAGTAATACAGGGTTCCCAATCCCAACAAACCTAAGGAAGCGACACAAAGTCCCATGATTGAACCACCAAAAAAGGCGACGGTTAAAGCTTCAGATGCGCCTTTATTATGAGCCGCCAACGTGGTCCTCACATTAGCCTTAGTGGCTGCATACATACCTATATAACCAGCTAAGGCGGAAGTGCCGGCACCAGAGACAAATGCGATGGTCGTATTCACGCCCAAAAAGAAATACAAAAATACCACAATGACGAGAGTGAAAATCGACAGCATTTTATATTCACGCTGCATAAATACCATCGCACCAGAATGAATAGCATCACCAATTTTTTTGATAGCCCCCTCTCCTTCAGGATATCCTTTTAAGAACTGATAGATGATCAATGCAACCACAAGCCCAACCACTCCAAATGCGGGTGGAATGTAAAGAATGTTCATAGTTTTCCCCTTAGTTGTTGTTTATTATTTTTCTAAGAAAATCTGAATCTTGACTGAAGAAGCCCTCCACAACATAGCTATTTTTTGTACTAAACGCCAGTACTATGTGAGCTTCTTATTCGTGACAACAACTGGTAAGACCTTTAAAGCAATTCAACACCCTAAATTTATCAATTAATAGAAGGTACACAGAGAGTGTCTTTTGTATTGACGTACATTACAGCTGTCATTCAGCTCCCAATTTAACCTTTTATTATGTCATTTTCGTGTGATTTTGATCTTAGGTTGCGATATAACCCACATATCACACCATTTTTTTAAGAATAAAACTACAGCAGAATGTCAGATCAATGCTTTCTCTGTGCCCTCAGTGGTACAATGGTTTCTAAAAATCTTAAATATCAATGAACCACAGAGGACACAGAGGACACAGAGGTTTTGAGTGTTTTGCCTAGAGTGATAGAAACAACAGATTGTTATTTGACTAAAGAGGACTTATCTACTTCAACTAACCTCCCCTGATTGAGAAGTAAAATTCGATCAGCACTCTGAATAGTTTCAGGTCGGTGAGCAATAATAATTCTTGTCATATTAAGATATTTGATACTTTGATTGACATGACTTTCTAATGCCGTATCTAAATGTGATGTGGCTTCATCTAAAAATAATATTTTTGGTTTTTTATACAATGCTCTCGCTAAAATCACTCTTTGCTTTTGTCCACCAGAAAGGGAATTACCCATGTCACCAATTAACGAATTATAGCCCATCGGCATCGCCATAATATCAGGATGAATAGCCGCCATTTTAGCGCTGGCTTCAATCTTGTTTTGATTAAATTCTGGATCAAAAAAACAAATATTATCAGAAATAGAACCCGATAAAAGTTGATCATTTTGCATCACAGCAGCAATCTGACGGCGATAATCTGTATGTCCCATTTTGACAATATCGATCCCGTCCACAAAAACACTCCCTTTTTCGGGTTTGAGAAGTCCCAACATGACTTTCAGTAAAGTTGTTTTCCCACAACCAGAAGGACCTATAATAGCCACAGATTCTCCCGCTTTGATTAAGATGTTGGCATCCTTTATCACAAAGGGTTCTGTTGAAGAATAACGAAAAACCAAGTTTTTTAATTCAATAGCTCCTTGCATTGAAGATACTGTACTATGTGTTGGGGTGAAGGTTTCCTGCTCTACGGGTGTTAAGGCTATATCACCAATTCGCCCTAGGTGTAGGCTTAACATTTTAAATTGAATGAATTTTTCAATTAATGAGGATGCCTTAGTGGTAAATTGTTGTTTATATGACATAAACGCATACAGCATACCCACTGACATCAAACCATCAATGACATTGTTGGCCGCTAAATAGATGACAAGTACATTTTCAACGCCGTAGAGTATGCCGTTAATAGCCGTGTAACCGATATTTAATTTGCCTAAACGAATACTGGTATTCATCGAATCAGCATAAAGATTTTGCCAAACCGTTTGTCTTTGTGGTTCTTTACCAAAGAGCTTAATGGTTTGAGTTGCCCTGACAGTTTCCATAAAATTGGAGTCTTTTTTGGCATTGGCGACAATATTTTCTTCACTAAGTCGTCGTAAAGGCCGATATAAAGACAGTCGAATACCCGCATAGATAACAACGGCAATGATCACCACCCATACCAACTTTGGGCTATAAATAAACATCATCACTAGCGTACCCAGCATCATAATGCCATCCACAATGGCCTCTATAACACCAGTTGTTAACAAGTTTTTTACTTGATCAAGAGAACCAAAACGAGAGACGACATCACCAATATGGCGTTTCTCAAACCAGTCTAGAGGCAAGCGAATAAGATGATGAAACAGGTTGTTGGCAATCTGGATGCTCATTTGAGTCCCCATAAGCATCACCACCAAAGAACGCAAAGCAGTCGTCGCAACATTAATCAACATAAGCAACACAAAACCCAGCGCTAATATGGTGAGTAAATCCAAATCACGGCTGACGATCACATCATCTACAACCAGTTGCATATAAAAAGGGGTCACGATAGCAAAGACTTGCAATAGCAATGATAAAATAAAAATTTGAGTGAGGCTTGATCTTAATCCGGTTATTTTCTCCCAAAGCTCGGAAAGCTTCAGCTGCTTTTCTTCGTTTTTCTTTTCAAAACTCTTGGTGGGTGTCAGTTCCAGTGCGACACCCGTAAAATGTTTTTCCACTTCACTTAAACGATAAACTCTTTCTCCAACAGCAGGATCGAGTATCGTAATATTTTTACCAGAAACTTTCTGTAAAACGACAAAATGGTTCATATCCCAATGCAAAATACAGGGCCGTTTTAAATTGGGTAAATCTTCGATTTCTAAACGTAGTGGACGACTCGACATCCGAAGATGTTCAGCCGTATTCATTAAACTTTGTAGCGTGGCTCCTTTCAAGGAGATGGGATAATCTCGGCGTAACGTATTCAAATCAATACGATGCCCGTGGTAATTGGCAATCATCGCTAAACAAGCCAATCCACATTCAGCCGCTTCCGTTTGCAGTACAGGTTTGAGATGATTAAAACCACTAAATTGAAGCAGTTCTACAGGATTTCTCATGATGTATTTCTCATGGTTACAACTTCCCTCTTAAGCCATAAATAGGCTCTAACAGCCACTCTCCTAAAGTTCTTTCCTCAAGCACGACATCGGCCTCTAACAACATACCCGCTTGCAATGGAAAATCTTTACCATAAGCCGATATTTGTTGGTGATCTAACGTCACCTCAACTCGATAAACTGGTTCATTTAAAGCCACTGGAATAGGCAGTTCTTTAGGCGCAAGTATCACCTGTGAAACACGCTCTACTTTACCAGAATGCAAACCATAGTGTTGATAAGGAAAAGCACCGTAGCGTAAAAACACCTTCTGATCCTTGGCAATAAAACCAGCAGCTCGCGTAGGTAAAAATATTTCAGCGTGGAGATTGGCACCTTCAGGTAAAATGGCAATTAATAAAGATTGGGTATTGAGCATTTGCCCCTCAGAAACCTGTAACGCAGTCAAACGACCACTGACCGGAGCACGAATCGTATAAAGTCTTCGTCCCGAAACCTCCACCATGCGTTGTTCTATATCAGAATAATTACGGTTTAAATCAGCCAATCGACTTTGCCATTCAAAAGGCTGTTGTTTTTGCTGTTGAGTGAGTTCACTCAGCTGGTTATTTAACTGAACCTTTTGTAATTTCGCTGCTTGAACACGAACCTGAATATCTAAATGTTGTTGTTCCTTCTCTTTATATTGGCTTTCAGAAACATGCCCTTTATCCAATAACCCTTTAAAAGTCGCCATGGTTTCTGTCGAAAGTGTAAGCTGCTGTTGTTGTAACACAAGGGATGATTCGAGTTGTTGCAACGCTTGTTGAATGCCTGCAATTTTTTTTGATAGGGCCTGAGTTTGTGATGCATTTAACTGTTTTTCTTGCTCTATTTTTTCAAGAAAATCAAACTTTTGCTGTGCAAGTTGTGATAACAATAACGCATCGCGATCACCTCCTTGATTATTCGTTTGTACTGTGGAGACTGTAAATAACATATCACCTTTAGTAACCAGTTCTCCTTCATTTACATGTAATTTGGATAAAACCCCTTGCACCGGCGCGTAAATTTTTATCAATCCTTTATCAGGGACCAAATACCCCATCACCGTTTCACGACGCGCATAAGTGCCATACACCAGTAATAAACCGATGCAAAGTACAATAATAAAAATAGCGAGGCTAATCAAATGAAATGAAAATGGTTGGCTAATCACCACTTCACCATATAGGCGATCTTTTTGTTCATCAATAGCTTGTTGGCGAAAGAGTGGGCTGGTCATAGGAGATACAGAAAAACCTTAAAGCGTATCAA